>JAPOHM010000008.1 GCA_029979405.1 Methanobacteriota archaeon | reverse complement strand
ATCGCTACTCGAAATACCTCTCCTGAAACCCTGAATTGTGCTTGTTGTCAAACAACTACCGATTATCCTACCAAAGATAATTTTGTGCCACTGAGCCCAGAATTAGCAAATCGCGCTTTTAGAGAAAGAAAAAGAAATGACATTTTTATTTCAAAAATATTCCCTTCCGCAAACCCTTCTGCTTTGCAGGTTCCGGGATTGAAAACGCACACTTGTGCTCAAATTCAGGGGTTTTTAGGGCGGGTTGTTGCACCCCTTATTGAGAGAAGAATGCAATTGAAAAAACTAAGAAAAAAGAAGGGCGACTTATTTGATTTACAACAAAATGCCCTCAAGTGGTTACTAGTTACTTGTTTCGGATATACTGGCTACAAGAATGCTCGTTTTGGGCGGATTGAAGCTCATGAAGCAATTTGTGCTTGGGCCAGAGACATTTTGCTTACCACGATTTCTGTTGCGGAAGAAGAAGGATGGACTGTTCTTCACGCAATTGTTGATTGTATCTGGATTGAGAATAAAGATATCAAATCCAGAGATGAGAAGGTGAAGAAGGCTTTACAACTCTCTGAAAAAATCACAGATATGATTGGAATACCGTTGGAATTTGAAGATCTGTATGATATTATTGGCTTCCTTCCAAGTAGAATGCACGGCTCGGGGTCGCTAACGAAATATTGGGCGCACGGAGGTAATGGATTCAAGTTGAGGGGGATTGAAGCAAGACAGCACTCAACTTGCGAATGGATTCGTCAAATGCAGATTCGGGCCCTTGAAGTCCTCATGCAAAATATATCTGAAGGGGGTAAATTCGATTCTCTTTTAGTGCAAAAAAGGGTTATTGGCGTATTGGAAGATAACTTGCGAGCCCTAAACACCAATTTGGTTTCGCCAAAAGAATTGGTTATCACCAAGCGAGTAACAAAACGCATACACGAATTTGCCGTAACAACAACAACTCAATTAGCATTAATTCGTGCTAAAAATCTTGGCCACGAAATACCTCCTGGAAGAAAGGTGAGGTATGTCGTGACAAAACCAGTCCCAAACGACCCTCCATCGCGAGTAATTCTTTCTGAAGAATTAACAAAGCAGAACTTGGTAAATGTTGATGTTGAATTTTACAAGGGTTTGGCAATCAGAGCCATTTGGGCAATTTTGGGCCCGTTTGGATGGACTGATGATGAGATAACTAACGGTAAGAAAAAATTCACTCTATTCGATTTCTTCGATTCTTTCGATACTAAGTCTGCTATGGATGACTTTACTTGTTGATTCATACAGAGTTTCTTGGTCGCTTCTCTGCTCATAGTATCCTGAACTTCTACTTGGTAGATGTAAAAGCCACAATTTCTTTTCCCCATTAATTCTCCTTGGCTTACCTAATAGAGAAATTGGGCATCGGTTTTCAACCATGGTCAATAAAGATGCGTGCCTCTGTGAGTACGGCTTATTCGATGTAATTACAACGAGGCTAGTGTTGTACTTTACAGCAATTTGAGATAGAATATTCATTGATTTACGAAGTAAAGAACGTGATTCATAGTCATTTATTTGCGGGTCGAGGTGCATTGTAATGGGGCCGTCTATAACAACTAGTTTTGCTCGCGTTATCTTGATTTCATGTTGTAGTCTTTCGATTAAATGAGCAAATTGGTGAACTGTAAAACCCCTGCCTACAAATAGGCCATGAAGTAATTGTTCTGAATCAGGAATTGAATGTGGGAAGTTTTTGATGATAGTAGCTGGATTAAATCTGCAAGCACCATCGATCCAGTGTACATATTCACCATTCATCAAGACCATTGCAGTCCAAGCTTCGGCAAACGCACGCATAGATTTTCCAGAATGCCCCGGGCCCCTAAGGTGGTACAGGGCCCCTTTACGTGGGAGTATTTGCACTTCATCGATTTTGTTGCCAGAACGGCTTGGTAAATTTACTCCCATTACTCTTTCTCGCTGAACTTATTATGAAATATCTAACACAGGACACGGTATTGAAAGTGAATGTAAATCTGAAAATAAGAATAATCGAACAATCGTAGCATTGAGAAGGGGTAACATACAGGCTCGTATATGCAGAGAGCGATTATGGCGATGTTCCTTGTCCTGCTCTTCTGCCTTGCACCGTTGAGTGGGTGTCTCGGTGAATCCGATGATTCCTCACTGAAAGTAGATGATGCAACCATTACTCCTTCCCAATTAATCGGTGGAACGTTCCAGGGTTTGACCATCGCTGCAGATTCTGACATGTCGGCGTTTATCCCATATCTAATTCTGAATCCTGAAACCGGTTTTGTACAAAATTCAACTGTTGTTGACATCAAGGCGGGAGAATCGGTTCTGATCACGGTCTTAGCGCCACCAAGAACCGATACTGCAGTTGTTCTTCTTGGAGAATATGGGCGAGAAAATTGGCCGATTCGAGACTTAGATGAATCTTGGAGAACCTGGTATGCAAGAGACGGTCACGAGAGTAAATCAAATAATGGAATAATGAGAGTTTCATCAAACTCTTCACTAGATGCTGTGCTACCTTCAGATTCAAATGGCGGCACGGCAATTGTAGCAAGAATTGCAATCGACCGGCCCATGAAGCCCGGATATCCAGAAGACGAGGGGGGTCGGCATTCAACTGGTGTAGTGAACGGTAGAACGACATACAATTATCTCTCGATGTTTACTGATGAATCGTTAGACGCGTTGGACCTCGCAGACGGTGCAGTTGGATATCTCGACAGGTGGGCAGGTCAAAACAATCCGGCTTACGAAGATGCTGCATTGCACATCATAGCTGAATTGGAAAGATTTGGTCTAGAAGTTATGTCGCACCGTTTCGAGTACACTGATATCTTTGGAAGGCAAAATCCCGAAGCATACAACATATGTGGCTACAGATGGGGAGAAGTTGACCCTGACAAGTGGATGGTTTTTGGAGCTCACTTCGATGTCGCTCCGCCCGCAAATTTAGTCGCATTAGACCCTCACATCACCGGTTCGAGAACATATGGAACAAGAGTAGGAGCTTACGACAATACTGCTGGCACTAGCATGGTCATGACCGTCGCTGAAGCGATGGCGGGATACAAGACGAGAAACACGATGGTGTTCTGTCTGTGGTCTGGAGAAGAAGGTGGCAAACGAGGTAGTGATTACTGGACCGATTACTGGGTCAAGGAAGATAATCCAAATGTCGAGGTTACAAACTACGTTAATTTAGACATGGCCGGTGTTAATTGGCCTGGCGGCGGAGGCGCTCCACATGGCGACCCTAACCCTGAAATCGATCCCGATGGATATCCAAAGGATGAGGAAGTTTGGCCGATGAGGGTATACATCGGCCCCAGCCTTGACCACGATGTAATGAATCAACCAGGCATGGTAAACTTAGCAATGTGGATTGGTTCAGACGCCATTGGCGTAGAAGAGCAAATGTCAACACTGATTGGCACTGATTTACCAGCCGATACTTGGAAAGTAGATGATTGGATTCAAAAAGATAGGCCTGAAATAATCGTATACGAAGATACTACCGCTCGTTCCGACCACGCTACTTTCCAAGATAACTTAGGAACTGTAACAATGGGCTTTGGAGGTCTTGTTGATGGATATTGGTGCTATCACCAAACATGCGACACTCTTGATGAAATGGAGGCTTGGATGGATACTTCAAACAAGGATTACGGTGATTCACAAAGTGGAACTAGTAACCTTGTTGATGCTCTTGACACAATCACTTGGTGGGCAACTTACTCATTCTTCCACTTGGATGAAAACCCCGTTAGAAACGCCTATCTCGAATCAGAATAGGTTCGCAATTTGCACTGCTAAGTCGATAGCGCTCCAGGTGCCAGTCCACATCATTGCTAAAAGTCCGATAAACGTCAAGAATGAAAGTAGCCAAACTGTTTCATTCCAATCTTTGACCTTGACCCCGTCTAGTGGCCCCGCAGGAATCATGTTGAATGCTCCAAGAATGAGGTTAGCCATTATCCAAAAAACAACTCCATCGTAAACCATCGCTTTCAGATTTATTGACCCGCCTGATAGATACTCCATTCCTGCTGCGCCTTGAGATCCTGTAAGCCCGAGTATAATTCCCCCAAGTGGAATCCCTATCAAGAACAGGCTGAAATTTACTGCAGGGCCGGCGATTGCAATATGTCCGTTTTGTCTCCGAGTAACCAATCCGGCAACCATTACTGCCCCGGGGGCCATGAAAACTATTCCCAGAATTGCAGATAGGCCAAGACCAAATTTTAGACCAGATGGGTCTGCTCTAAATTCTGCCCAACATCCGTATTTTTTTGCAATTATTTTGTGTCCTATCTCGTGTAATAAAAAAGCTGGCCCGACGGCGATTAACATCACTGGCATGGATAGGAGTAGAACTGCTATCCAGGAAGCGGTAGAACTGAAGGTTGAGGCCCCAAATAGTCCACCCACACGCATTAAACCCAATGCAATAGTGAAGGCTACCGTAGCAAGTATAAGATGCTCTTTCTCTTCTTTACTAAAATGCCATAACTTTCCTTGATGTAACTCGACCGGTTGTCGGTTATTTATGCCAAAAAAACCGCCTTGGGTGTTCATGTGAACTGTTCCATCTGCGGATTTATGGGCATGGATTCTGTGAACCCTTTGTGTTGGTTTTGGAAAGAAATCATCTTCAAGGATGTCAGCCCTCGGATCCCTCGCCATGTGAATAAAGACACAACAGTATCATTTGAAGCCTCGTGTAAAAGCATTCATGTCATTTGATAGTCAGGCGAAATCATGGCGATGCCACGAAGAGCGATGAAGGACTTGGGTTTCCAAGCCTGTTGTCTTCGTTGTGATGCTCCAGATATAGCCGGTAGCGAAAGGTGCAGGTCTTGTATCAAACATCACACAAAAGTAAGAGATTTAATTGCTAAAGCGCCACAATCAGACGAGTTGTTTCAATTTGCAAGGGAGCTTTTGTCACTTGCAGCTGAACCACACAAATACGACCATGATGAAGTCCACGGACGAACACTGAGAGAGCAACAGTTACTCGCTAATTCAATTGCTGGCGCTAAGCCTTTACCAACTGTTGATGAAATAGAAGCGGTTTTCACCACACAAAGTAAAGCGGATAAAACAAGTATAGTTCAAAATGTTGCAAATCAGAATCCATGGAAGAATAAGCTCCCTCCTGAAGATGTTCTTGAAACGATGGCTGAAAGCCTTGAGGTTGAAGATTTAGATTATGGCGCTAGAACCGTTCCAAGTAAGCCAATATCTCCAGTAGACAGATCGGATAGGCTTGGAGAAGACAGGGCTATGGTTGATAAGATTGAAGCTGAAAAAGCATCACAGAGTGCCCCTGATCCCGTTAAAGAGATTGTAGAAGCGGCAACAATATCACAAAGGCAGAGAAGTCGGAAAGAGTGGGAGTCCCTAAAATCTGATGTGTCAAAATTACTTGATGATGATTTGGACTTATAATCTTCTTGAGAAGCACATATTATTATTTCTTCTTGGTTAAAATAAGTGGGGTTTGATTGATTTTTTACTCACAGCCTTCCAAAGTATAATTTACTCTTGTTGTGCCTCTTCCTTTGTTCTTTGTTCCCAAAAATTGTAACTCTCCAATCTCATTCAAATTTCTAACATGCGTTCCTGCACAAGGGCACAAGTCAACGTTTTCGCCGATTTTTATAACTCTTAATTGCTTGACTGAAATCGGTAATAAATCCATATTTGTCCGTTCTGGAGGCATGATTGAATTAATTTCATCTCTGGTCATAATGCAATCTGTAACTGGTATTGCTTCTTCAACCATCTCGTTCGCTTTTTGGAATAAGTCCTCAATCATTTCTTCGCTGAATTTTATCGGATTAAAATCAATTCTTGACCGGTCGGAATGAATTTGGTTTCCTACAGTTCTCGCTCCGTCATACATTTCGTAGACAATTCCGCTTACCAAATGTTGAGCTGTGTGCATTCTCATGTGAGCGTGCCTACGGTCCCAATCAATGGCCCCCTCTACGGCGTCGCCGACAGAAAGTCCGTGGTCTTCTCCAACAAAGTGTTGGACGTCCGCCCTTCCTCTAACTTCGGTTACTTCGAGTGAGCCGCCGTCCCAATTTATCACGCCAGTATCCCAATTCTGTCCTCCACCGAGGGGATAAAATAGAGTTCTGTCTAAAGTAATTGAATTCTCATCGACCGATGTTACTTTGGCCTCAAATTCTTTGAGGTAACATGAGTCTATGCTTTCCATGTACAACTTCTCAGTCGCCATGTTTGCCTCATGTAGCACCACCTCTCAAAGGTTTGCTTGAGCGTATTTTACGGCGTTTTGGAAAATTTTCATTCCTTCAGCCAAAATTTGTTCATTAATTTCCCCTCTAGTATGATGAGGGTGTAAGAAATTGGCATAGGCGGCTTCTGGATGTGGCATCAATCCGAATACAAGCCCTGTAGGGTCGCAAATTCCTGCGATATTTCTGATACTGCCGTTTGGGCAAATTGGGAACGGTAAGTCTTCATCGGTTATTCCAGAACCTGGTTCTGTGGAAGGGTCAACATATCTTGTGACGAGTTGATTATTACTCGATAGTCTGTCCAAGTCCTCGCTTGACGGCATAACAAATCTTCCTTCCCCGTGCCTTACTGGGCATTCGATCCTTGTGATTCCTTTTGTCCATATACAAGGGCTATCTGGGTCAAATTCGAGTGTAACCCATCGGTCCTCATATCTCCCGCTATTGTTCAAGGTTAGGCTAGCGGTTTGTTCGAAATCAGGTATCTCTTTGCCGGGGAGTAATCCTGTTTTAACCAATACTTGGAAGCCATTACAAATTCCAATAATCGGTTTGCCATCGGCAACAAACTGAGTAAGTTGGTCTCGCATTGCAAATCGCATCCTATTTCCAAGAAGCCTTCCCGAACCAAGGTGGTCACCAAATGAAAATCCTCCTGGTACCGCTAAGATGTGAAATTCTGATAGGTCTCTTTCACCATTAACGAACCTATTGACGTGGACTCTTTCGCTAGCAGCACCAGCTAACTCGAATACAGCAGCGGTTTCTCTGTCGCAGTTAATACCGAAACCGAAGAGAATTGCTACTTTTGGTGTATCTACCATCACTGTACACCTCCTGTCATGTCGAGTTTTCCTTTCCATGCACTGACGATTGAATCGATTTGAGATTCGATTATGACCTCGTTTCCGTCATAAATTACAAGAGTGTCCGAATCTGTGGTTTCTCCAAGATAAGTCACTGGAGTCCCCTTCATCGCATTCCTAAATTCTTCTTTGTTGGATTGCTTTACTCCTACTATGATTCGCCCTAGTGATTCACCCCAAAGTCTTCCCCACAAATCTGCGTCTCCGGGCCCATCGATGTCTATTGCAGCACCGGTTCTTCCACCTATGCACATTTCAGCAATTGCTACTGCTATACCTCCCTCGCTGCAGTCATGAGCGGTTCTTACCAGTCCTGAATGGATTGCTTTTGAGAGTGCTTTGTAGGATTGTAATTTCTTTTCGGGGTCGGGTAAACTTGGAACATTTCCGCCAATTCCTGCCGCTTCTCCGTTCTCTTTCAACATAAATGCAAGTTCGCTCGCCCCGAGCTCTTGTTTTGATTCTCCGATGAGATAAAGGCTCTCGCCTGGCTTCAAATCTGAGGTTGTTGTGTAACGAACGTCTGGTTGGTCTCCAAATAACGAAAATAGTAAGGTTGGAGGTATTGATATTTTATTTTCTCCAGTTCCGTAATCGTTTTTCATTGAATCTTTTCCAGATATACATGGTACGAAATAAGCCCTGCATATCCTTTCCAATTCGCGATTTGCTCTGACTAGTTGGGCGAGTTTAAATTGCCCATCGGGTGTCTTCTTACTTTCAATTGGGTCCGGCCAACAGAAGTTGTCTAAGCCTGCTATTTTATCGAGATTTACGCCCGCACAAACTGCATTTCTGACCGCTTCATCAACTGCAGCGGCCGCCATAGCTCCCGCATCGATGTCACTATACCTCGGAGAGATTCCATTTGACACTACAAGACCGTGTGTCGAGCCGTGAATTGGAGCCAATACTCCAGCGTCTCCAGGCCCGTCTTTTTCCACTCCAACAAATGGTTTAACAGCGGTCTGGGCGATAACTTCATGGTCATATTGCCTAACCCACGTCTCCTTAGATGCAATGTTGGGCCTTGCCAACATTCGTAACAATAATTCAGAATGATTCGAATCATTACTTGGAATGAATTCTTCATTTTTTGGTGGACTCCACCTGCTCTTTAATTTGAGTTGTGGAACGCCGTCGTGTAGGAATTCAATCGGTAATGAAGCGACTGTATTTTCACCATGCATTACGTGGAAGTCTCCAGTATCGGTAAAATCTGCTACCCACGTCGCTTCTACTTCATGTAGTTCAGCAAGTGCTTCGAATTTAGCAACGTCGCTTTCCCTGACCGCTACCGTCATTCGCTCTTGAGATTCCGAAACCAAAATTTCCCATGAGGATAGTCCTGCCTGCTTCAGAGGAACTTTAGCTAAATCTATGCGACATCCGTTGGTGTATTCGGCCATTTCTCCGATACTTGATGATAGTCCGCCTGCCCCGTTATCAGTAATACATGTGATCAGTCCCTCATCTCTCGCTTCAAGGATCATGTCAAGCATTTTCTTTTGCGTTATTGGGTCACCGATTTGTACTGCGCTAGATGGCGATTCTTCTGTTAATTCTAATGAAGAAAACGTTGCACCGTGGATTCCATCATATCCTACTCTCCCACCGACCATGTAGACTCTGTCGCCAGCTTCTGGATTCTTTATGTGAGATTCTCTACCGTCAGCAAGCTTTCGAGGCATTATCCCGATAGTTCCGCAATATACTAGTGGTTTTCCGATGTATCTGTCATCGAATACTATGGCGCCATTGACTGTCGGAATTCCGCTTTCATTTCCTCCAACCCTAACTCCGGCATGGACGCCCCTGAGTACTCTTGATGGGTGGAATAGATTCTCCGGCAAATCTCCTTCCCAGTCTGGTGGGCCAAAACAAAATACGTCGGTATTTGCGATTGGTCGCGCTCCAAGGCCGGTTCCCAATATGTCACGGTTTACTCCAACAATTCCCGTCATTGCGCCACCATAAGGGTCGAGTGCGCTTGGTGAATTATGGGTCTCCGCCTTCATGCACATCGACCAGTTGTCATCCCATGCGATAACGCCAGAATTGTCATGGAATACCGAGAGTAGCCAGTCTACTTCCTCTTTCATTTCGAGAGTCGGTTTCATTATGTGTGTCTTGAATAATGAGTCGATTTCAGTGTCTTCGCCGGTTTCTTCATCGATATGGTGGATGTGTGCTGCGAAAATTTTGTGCTTGCAGTGCTCAGACCACGTCTGAGCTAAACATTCTAATTCTACATCTGTAGGAGCGGTTTCTGGTAGCCCCATTATCCTACGATGTTCCTGAACCGATGGGTCGCGATAGTGCTCCTGAATAGTTTGCATTTCCTCAAGATTTAGTGCTAATAATCCATCTTCTGAAATTTGAATCAGCTCCTCGTCTGAAACCTCGAGGTTTACGGTTGCTGGTTCTGTGTACGATGCTGGTAACACAGGAACATACTCGATAACGGGGAATTCTTCGCCTTTCTTCGATACAATTGCTCTCTCAATTAAACCGTTGTGGAGTTGTTTTGAGAGCCATTGTGCATCCAAGTCTTGTGGAACTCCACTAAACGTGTAAGTGAGGTACGTAGAGACTCTTGCATCGGCTCCGGCATTTGGAAAAATGGTTTTGAAACCGTCAAGGGCTGCTTTGCCAGGATTGTCTGTCACTCCTGGTTTGAATCCAATTGTGACCACAATATCTGGGGCTTCGCCAAACAATGCTGTATTTGTAAGATGAAGGGAGTCTGTTGCACTTACTTCGATTATCGGGTCTGCAAAGATATCGTCCGCCCTTTCGGCGATCTCTTGTGATGAGATTTCACTGTCGATTAAGAAGCCAACAATCGACCTTACGTTCGCGATTTCAATTCCATGGTCGGCTTGTAGTTGCCGTTTTACAGAGTTGCCTCTAACATCTCTCATGCCTTCTCCGAGTTTAGGAGTTGCTTCCACTCTGACTACATTTGAGGGCACTTGATACACCTGCCCCCTTCGGGGGCAGACGGACGGCAGAGACTACCGTCCATGAATACTGCGCTTGAGAAAAGCCTCAGATTTATTCGGTCAGAGCATTTCTGAGAGAAATTTCCCAGTGTAACTCTTTTTGGATTTAGCAACTTTTTCTGGAGTTCCCTCGGCGACAATTTTACCGCCACGGTCACCACCTTCTGGGCCTAAATCGATTATCCAGTCTGCAGATTTTACAACATCTAAATGGTGTTCGATTACAACAATGGAATGGCCTGTTGTCCTCAACCTTAGTAAAACATCAATCAATTGCTGTACATCAGAAAAGGAAAGTCCTGTTGTTGGCTCATCAAGAATATACATTGTGTGTTTGTGAGGTGGTCTTCGTAACTCGCTTGCAAGTTTCACCCTTTGAGCTTCTCCACCTGATAGTGTTGTGGCTGGTTGGCCCAATCGGATATATCCGAGCCCTACGTCATTAATTGTTGATAGCGTTCGGTGTAATTTCTTGTGGTTTGCAAAGAAATCAACCGCTTCTTTTACCGGCATTTCGAGTATGTCGTGGATATTTTTACCCTTCCATGTAACCTCGAGTGTTTCTCGAGTGTAGCGTTTTCCGTCACATATATCACAAGTAATCCACACATCGGGTAGGAAGTTCATTTCTAATTTAATCGAACCTCCCCCGCTACAGGCTTCACACCTGCCACCCTTTACGTTGAATGAGAAGTGTCCTGGTTTGTACCCTCTCTCCTTGGAAATTTTTGTTTCAGAAAATAATTTCCTAATTTCATCGAACGCTTTAGTGTAAGTTGCCGGGTTTGAACGTGGCGTCCTGCCTATTGGAGACTGGTCGATGACGATTACTTTGTCCACATTTTCAATTCCTTCAATGCTATCATGAATTCCCGGTTGGGCGTCGGTTCTGTTGATTTCTCTTTGTAAGGCAGGAGCAAGGATTCCAGAAACAAGTGAGGATTTTCCAGAGCCTGAGACTCCGGTTATTGCAGTCAGACACCCGAGTGGAATCTTTGCGTTTATGTCGTTTAGATTATTTTGGCGAGCGCCTTTAATCTCCAAGAAGCCTTTTTCCGGCTTAGTTCTTTTTTCTGGTGTTTGGATTGATCTCTTTCCTGATAAGTACGCCCCGGTTACTGAATTTTTAGCCTTCATAACTTCTTTTGGTGGCCCATTAGCTACGATTTCTCCCCCTTCGACTCCGGCTCCCGGGCCAAGGTCGCAAAGCCAATCGGCTTGTCTTAGTGTTTCTTCGTCGTGTTCGACGACGAGAAGGGTGTTACCAAGGTCAGATAGTTCTCTTAGTGTAGATAGTAATCTTTCGTTATCCCTTTGATGTAGACCGATTGATGGTTCGTCCAGAACGTACATCACTCCAGTTAATCTGCTACCGATTTGGGTCGCTAACCTTATTCTTTGAGACTCACCACCTGAAAGAGTGTTTGCTCTTCTGTCTAAAGTTAGATAGTCAAGGCCTACGTCGTTTAGGAAGCCAAGCCTGCTTTCTATTTCCTTGATTATTTCTTTTCCGATGAATGCGCTTCTCTCATCCAATTCGGTTGCCGCATTGCCTTGACCCCTGAAAGAACGGATTATTTGCAATGCTTCGAACACGCTTGAAGCTCCTATCTCTGGAAGGCGTTTACCACCGACTGTAACCCCCCTTGCGGCATCGTTGAGTTTTTCTCCACCGCATGAGGAGCAATCCTCATCATTCATGCAGGCGATTAACCGGTTTCTCGTGCGGTCAGAACTGGTCTCAGTGTATGTCTTTTGGAGTCTGCCATAAACTCCTTCCCAGGGTTTACTGTATTGGTATAACGAACCTGTTTCGGAATGAAATTCGAAATGGATAATTGTGGAGCCAGAACCATTCAGAATTATGTCCTTGTCGTCTTCATCTAGAGATCCGAATGGTACATTTGTAGGGATTCCATAGTGTTCGGCGGTTTGCTCCATTAACTTCCTATACCAATGAGGAGACATTGATTGTCTCCATGGAATAATACAACCTTCGGATATCGTTGAGTGTCTATCAACCAATAGGTCCTCACTAAATCTCCTTTGGACACCCAGGCCTTGACAAGCCGGACAAGCTCCAAGAGGGGAGTTGAAAGAGAATACTCTCGGACTCATCTCGGGCATGAATGCGCCGTGTTCGGCACACGCAAATTCTTCTGACCAAGCCATCGTGTCTCCCTGCTTCGTGTTCATAGAACGGGAGCCTTCGTCATACTCGAAGTCTTCTTCTGGCGACTTTATACTCTCAATCGCTACAGTTCCTCCGCCTATTCTCAAGGAAGATTCTACAGCTTCTGTTAGTCTCTGTCTTCGGTCTTTCGTGCATCGAATTCTGTCTACCCGCACATCGATATCGTGACGAAGGTTTTTGTCCAAATTATGCTCGTCTTCGAAAGATGCTTCTCTTCCATTGATTCTGCCTTCTGTCCAACCTTGTTCGACCAAGTTTCTGAATAGGTCAGCGTGCGTTCCCTTCCTGTTTCTTATCGCTGGACTCCAAACCGCTATGGCGTGCCCTTCCATGTGCCAAATAATGTCATCAACTATTTCTTGGACGGTTCTCCTGGCGACTTCTACCCCACATGTCGGACAGTGAGGTTTCCCAATTCTAGCCCACATTAATCGAAGATAGTCCATTATTTCAGTGACGGTTGCGACGGTGGACCTTGGGTTGTGGCTACCTTGCTTTTGGTCTATTGAAATCGCAGGAGATAGGCCTTCAATACTATCGCAGTCCGCTTTTTTCATCTGGCCGATGAATTGCCTAGCATATGAAGACAAGCTCTCAACATAGCGTCTTTGGCCTTCAGCATACAGCGTGTCGAAAGCAAGAGAGGATTTCCCTGAGCCAGATACTCCTGAGATAACTACAAATTTTCCTCTTGGTAATTTAACATCTATATCTTGTAGATTATGAGTTCTTGCCCCACGGACTTCTATCCATGAATCGTCCGCAGGTTTCCCCATACACTCTGTCGTGAGTCAAGGGTTCTTGAGTCCTTGCTTATCAGTTGGGCCCGAATGGGATTGGGGCTTCGAACCGCATTGGGTCATCTGTTACTGGATGAAGTATCTCCAAGGAGCTTGCATGTAATGCGATTCTTCCGATTGGGTTGCCCTCTGCGCCGTGTTGGTTATCGCCTATTACCGGGCATCCCAAATTTGCCAATCCAACCCTGATTTGGTGGCGACGGCCGGTCTCTATGGTAAGTGCGAGTAGGCTTGCAACCTCATCTTGATCTTCTACGCTCCAGTGAGTGATTGCTTCTTTGGCTTGAGGGTGTTTGTTGTTTACCGCCTTAACGCGTAGGAATTTATCTTCGAGTAACCATTCCCTGATAGTGCCATAATTGGTTTCAGGCCTGCCCTGAACTAGGGCATGGTAGACTCTGTGAACAGATCTATCAGCGAATTGCTCCTGAAGATAGTCCTTCGATTGTTTGTCTTTTGCAAATACCATTACTCCAGATGTTTCCCTGTCGAGACGATGAACGATGTAAGCCCAGGCGTTTTTATTTTCAAATTGAACATATTCCATAACCCTTGAATGGAGTGTGTCGGGCTCCATTTTATCTGTTGAAACCGACAATAGCCCTGCTTGTTTATTCACTACGATAATGTCCTCGTCTTCAAAGAGGATTTTGATTCTGACTTTCCTCTTGGGTTTGTTTGGATTTGGAGATTTTTCATCGGCTTTTTTCCGGTTAAGAATTTTGATTTCGCTTCCTTTCATTACAACTTCTTTGGCTTTATGAATTATTTTCCCATCGACTTCGACCCGGCCTTCAGTGAGCATTTTTCGAAGTTTGTTTTTCTTGGATTCTGGATAAATGATAGAAAGTGCCACCAGTAATTCAATATCAGATTCCACTATCATTTTTGGTCCTCACAAAAATATTATTTCAACGGTTTTTCCAATCGGATATTCTTCTCCTGGTTGAAGTACCACTAATGCTTCACTATGAGCCATACTAGCGATATTGCCTGAGCCTTGGTGGATTTTTTGTGAAGCTATTAATTCGTTATCGCCTTTTTCTATTGAAACCCGCCTCAGTGTTAGGCAGTCTTTTGTTGGTTTGACGACAGTGGAAAGTCTCGCAAAAGCTCGCTTTTCTATCGGGCCTTCTGCGCCTGTTAGGTTTCTTATCCATGGAGCGACAATCATTCTAAAAACGACGTGGGAACTCACCGGATTTCCTGGTAAACCGAAAATTGGTGTGGATTTCCAAAGGCCGAAAAGGGGCGGAGACCCTGGTCTCAGTTTTACTCTCCAGAAATCAAGTGTGCCTTCCTGTTCCATTATTTTTCTAACAAGGTCCCATTCGCCCATTGAAACGCCCCCACTTGTTAAGATTAGATCGCATGATTCAGAGGCTTTATTCAGAGTTTGACGAAGGTCTTCGAGAGTATCTCCTACGCATTGCATTCTTACTGCTTCGTGCCCTAGCCAGTTGACTAATCCTGCTATTCCAAAGGAATTGGATTCGTAAATTTGCCCTCTTTGTAATTCTTGGCCAGGTTGAATCAATTCGTCTCCGGTCGAAATTATTGCTATTTTTAGTGGTTTGAAAACTGATAATTTATCATACCCCATTGTAGCACACATGCCTATTTGTGAGGGTGTCAAAAGAGTCCCTGAGGAGATTGCAACTTGGCCTTTTTTCAGATTCTCTCCCCTGAATCTAATGAAGTCTGGCATCGATTCTTTGAGTAAAGTAACTCTGTTTCCATTAACTTCTGTCATTTCAATTTGTAAAATTGAGTCTGCGCCCTTTGGCATAGGCGCACCCGTCATTATCCTAACAGCCTGTCCTTTTTTTACAACAACGTCATCTTCTTGGCCTGCGGCTTGTATGGTTCCGATTATATCCAGTGTTGTAGGAGGTGAATTTGTGTCTTCGTAGCGCATAGCAAAACCGTCCATTGCGGAATTGTCAAAAGGCGGGTCGTCTACTTTCGAAACCAAATCTGTAGCAAGAATTCTATTGTGACAGAGGCCCAAAGGTAGTTCTTCGGTTTCGGTTTTTATTTTTCTTTTCATGCATATTTCCAATGCTTCATCGAGTTGAACGAAATAAGGCACTTCTGACATCTTTTCACCTCAAATATAACTTGTAAAATCTATTACATAGCGAATCAAACTTAGTGATATTGCACAAAGGAAAACCAACGTTACCAATTCTTTTGAAACGTATTTTATAGAGTATTTTGCTCCGAAATATGCGCATAAAAATATCAGAATTGGAATTATAATTACTGGTATCAGTCCTATTTGATCTAAAAGTCCAGATGCTTTGCCGCCTACGATAATATGGCTTGTTAAAGAGACTGGTACGATGGTTGCCCCGATTAAGAAACTAGTTCCAGCCGCCTTCTTGGCGTCCATGTTTAAAATCGCTCTGTTTAGAGTAACCAATATCGCTCCTCCACCAATCCCCAATATTCCTGACAGTGTTCCAGCAATCCCTGCACCAAACTGATAGATGCTCTTTTTTTCCTTGAAGTTGGTCTCTTCAACCTCTATCTCTGTTTGTTGTCTATATATTGAAATCGTCTTGACAAAAACCATCGCAATCACCATAGATGCAATGACTTTTATTCCAATATCACCAACTAAATCCGTCATTTTTGATGCAAGAAGTGTTCCAATTATTGCCATAGGTATAGCGATTATTCGTGCTGCGTTTGCTACTTCGTTGTCTGCATGTCCAGCTTTAGAATGCGCTAAACTACTTCCAGTAGCTACCATAAAAATCATAGTTAGTGAACCTAAAACCGCCTCTAGTATCTCCCAACCCAACATATAGTGTAGAATTGGAACAAATAGGATTCCTCCGCCTAATCCAAGTGGGCTGAAAACGGTTGCAATAACGAATAAAGAAAATATTGCAAGGATTGTCATCATTTCCAAATTATCAAACCTTCTTTTTGAAATGCAATCCAACTAAAATTCTAATATAGAAATTTTGAATTAAAATCAGTTGAATTGTTCCTGGTGTTCACAGTGTGGACATGTGATTATGTATCTTGATTTTTTGGGTTTTGGAACCACCATAATACTACCACACATCTGACATTGGTGTTTGATGGTGTCTGGTTCTTTCGGTTTTTCTGGATCGTTTAGTGTTCGACCAACGTCTGTAGACCAACCTAGTGAATCAGAGTATGAGTCGGTCTTCTTTATTTTCGAACTCTTAAGAGATAGTCGAATTTTCTTTTTCTTCTTACGACGTTTGCCGGGGGGAGCTTTAGTCGCCATGAGGCCCCCTTGATGTCACTGTATTCAACCACTTCGGCTCAAATCATCAAATCAATTCTAACCGATTATTCTCGATTCCCCGTTAATTGGCTGGTGAACAGTATGCCCAGCAGCCTCAAGATCGTCAACTAGTGGAGGTCTTGCGTGATTTGCGTCTGTATGGTACACAACTACTGTTTCTGCTTCACATTTTGCAGCAAAATCAACTATCTCCGAATGTCCTGCGTGAGTGGAAAACGAAAATTGATGTACATCTAAATCGATTGGTGTATTTTTGTTCCAAATTGGTACTTGTCTTTCATCCAATAGCATTCTACCGCCAGACCCTTTTGCTTGATATCCTGTTAGTAATACTGCGTTCCTTGGGTCCATCCTAAGTCTGTTAAGATACCAAATTGAAGGTCCTCCATCCAACATACCGGAAGTCGAAACGATGCAGTCTGCGTTTAGTGCTTTCTTTTTATCTGATTTTGATGAGACTTTTTTGCACCATTTCCATGCTTCTTGTAACTTGGCCGGATCTCTTAATGATTCGGGGTGTTCCAACTGCAGTCTTGCTACAGATTTTCCCATTCCATCTACGTGAACGTCCAACTCTGGAAGATATTGGTGTAACATCATTACTACATCTTGAGTGCGCCCGTTTGCAAAGGCTGGAATAAGGGCGGTCCCTCCTTTATCCGTTATCTCTACGATTTTTTTGATGAATTCCTCTATAGTTTCCGTTTTTGGTTTGTGGTCGCGTCCACCATATGTTCCTTCTACAAACAACACATCACATTTTTCTGGTTTTGCTCCTTTAGTAAGTGGTGAGTCTCTTGTATCAAAATCTCCGGTAAAGAGAAGTTTGTGAGTATTCGTTTCTACGTTTAACATGGCAGCTCCAGGTATGTGACCTGCTCTTGTAAGTTTTAATTTCCACCCCTCTTCAGTCCATGCTTCGTCGAATTTGTGTGTTTTCCAAGAAGCTACTGCTCCATCAATATCTCTCTTATCCCAAGCTAGAGGATATCCTTCCAACTGACTTACTTTGTAGCAGTCATTCCACATCATTCTACTAATTTCTGCGGTAAGTTCTGTACCGTGAAGTGTTGTTCGATAATTCGAACATAACCATGGTGCCATTCCTAAATGATCAATGTGTGAATGAGTTATTATTGCATTTTTTATTGGTGGAGCTTCATTCGGATATTTTGGAGGATCTGTTGGAGCTAATCCATAATCAAGGAGCATTTTTGTTCCCGAAGGATCTTCGAATACGCAGCCAACGTTTCCAACTTCATTCCCCCCACCAAGATAATGATAACGTGTTCCTTTTTCTGGAGGACTTGATGGATAATTTGAAGTCCGGCCAGGAGAATACATTACCATATTCAACTCCAGTAAGTTCTGAGAAATGAATATACCCCACCCCTACATTTCCTATGGAGATAATTTATGGTGGTTGGATTATATTTTCTTACAATGAATATTATTTACTTCACGCGTTAAACATCAATGGGGCTTACTTCGTCACTCTTATTATCATCATTCTTTACTATCGTCACTCTTTATATTCTAAAGATTCCAATGGAAATGAAGGGGTCTAAGGTATCGTTTGTTTCCATGTTTAAACACGTTAAATTCATTTCTCTTCGAAATCTTTTTTCAACGAAAAATAATTTTTCCTTTTCATT
>JAPOHM010000052.1 GCA_029979405.1 Methanobacteriota archaeon | reverse complement strand
TGAGGGAAGTTGCAGACGAAATGTATCCAGGTTTGTCCAAATATTGATGGAAGTGAGGAAGTGACTATTGTGGCAATGAATGCAGACGATGAATTAGCCGCAATAAGGGCTAAACGAATGTCTGAGATTCAAGATCAACTTCAGGAACAAGCCGTTGCGCAGGCGGATGCTGAAATAAAACAGCAGATTGCTGAAGCAGAACAAATTGAAATTGATAACGCAATGAAATCTATACTCACACCAGATGCAAGGGCGAGACTTGCTCGTCTAAATTTGGTAAATCCTGAACTAACAAATCAGGTAAAGGTGCATTTGAGAAATCTCAGCACGCAAAATAAGATTAAACTTCCAGTAAATGATATACAATTAAAATCAATTTTACAAGGTCTCTCAGAAGATAGAAGAGAATTTTCAATTCGAAGAATTTGAGGCGATAATATGGCAAGAAATAAACCAGCAGCAAAGAAGATTAGACTACTCAAAGCGGGAAAACAAAATCGCAGAGTTCCAGTTTGGGTAATGCTGAAGACTGCAAGGAATACAGTTACACACCCAAAAAGACACAATTGGAGAAGGAGTAAACTCCAGAGGTGATTTCTATGGCAAGAGCGGCAGTAAGTGAATTGGTTGTACCCCTAAGAAATGCGTGGAACATTACCAGATACAAGAGGGCACCCCGTGCCATTCAGATAATCAAGAACGAAGTAGTAAGACACTTGAAGGTTCAAGAAGATGAAGAAGTCTGGATAGATCCAGCAGTAAACGAAGCAATTTGGGCAAGAGGTATCGAAAACCCACCAAGAAAAATCAGATTGCAAGTTACAAGACACGATGAACCAGATATTCCTATTGAAGTCAAACTAATGGAGGAGTGAAAATGGGTAACATCAGACCAACATTCATCAAATTGAGAGCTATTAGATTGTGCGAAGAGCACGGAGAGAAATTCACAAACGATTTCGACCATAACAAGAAAGTGGTTGAACAATTAACAGATGTTGAATCCAAGAAATTAAGAAACTGGATTGCTGGATACGTCACAAGGTACCGCCAGCGCCGAACAGACTGAGGTTTCACAATGGCGATTCGTGTCGCCTGGGACCGAAACCCTGTCAGTGTCCATGGAGAAAAAGCAGAATTGCAGAATCTCATAGAGCACCTTCGTTCGAATCATAATTTCACCAAGCATTCGTTGATCATGCCAGATAGAGAAAACGACGAAGAAGCTGTTTTATTCCTTTATGCTCCCTGTGACCCAAGATGGATTACGGAGGTCATGTAATGGGTGATCGCCAAGACATCCCATTGCCAGATTCACCATATGATTTGGAAATAGTTCTGGTCGGTGTAAACCACCCTGGTAACTTAGGTGCAGTCTGTAGAACGATGTTGAATCATGGATTCGACAAACTTTCACTCGTTGGACCAAACTGTTCAGTTGATGATGAAGAGGCTCGTAATCGAGCTAAGCATTCTGGCAAAATCCTTGATAGTGCACAGATTTATTCAGATTTAGATTCATGTATCGCAAATTCATCATTAGTTATTGGAACTAGTGGTAAAAGAGAGGTCGGCTCTAAAATCCTAAAGCGCCACTTTATTTTGCCATGGGAATTTTCGAATATGTTACGTCAATATTCCGGCAAGGTTTCCTTGTTATTTGGTGAAGAGGGCAAAGGCCTCTCGACAGTAGACTTGGACAAGTGTGACCTGCTACTAACATTACCGACTTGGGAGGGATATCCAATTGCAAATCTATCTCAAGCTGTTGGTCATTGTGTATATGAACTACATCGAGATCGTGTTAAAAATAGTAAAGATATTGTTGGCGTGGTGTCTGAAAGGTCACTTAACCCTAATCTAAGAACAATATTGAAACAATCTGTCAAAGAAATGACAGATGCAATGGATACAGATAAACAAGATTTGGTTAATGACGTGATAGAACGAGTTATCCTTAGGGGACTTCCAACCGATTTAGAAGCCGAGAGGATAATTGGTGCATTAATACAAGCAACAACGGCGTTGGAATATTCAAATCAGAATGAGAATTGGAAACGGGATCGTCGTAAGAGGATTAACCCCTCCAAGTAGCCCATGATTTGGGAGTCTCTCTAACGTGCATTGCTACTAAACGTAAATTATTACCATATACAGATTTAATTTTTGGATTGACCCTGTCATACGCCCACTTTGCTAAATTTTCAGCCGTTGGTATGAATTGAACCTTAACGATTCGATGGTCATCTGGTAGAGTTGCGAATAAATCTACTAACAAATCATCACGCTCGTATACAACGAATGCGTGGTCAATGACATCGTGAATTTCTTCCATAAGTATTTTTGAAACATCAGAAAAATCCATCAACATTCCTTCATCAGATACACCAGAAACCGTTACAACATCACCTTCAATTTCGGCTTCAAATCTATATCTGTGTCCATGTATGTGCTTACATTTCGATTTATGGTTAGGAACTCGATGTCCGGTATCAGTCTCTACAAACCTTCGTATAATGGTCGTCATCTTCAATCACCTCTAAATTCTAAGCATATCGAGTTTATACAATATCTTGGTCCTCTATGTTCATGAAATAAATGACCCAAGTGTGAGTCGCACTTGGAACATCTTACCTCGATTCTTTTCATACCATGGCTAAAGTCTTCAAGTTGCTTTATATTGGCATCTTCATGTTCTTCAGAAAACGCTGGCCATCCGCAACCGGAATCAAATTTCGCCTCAGATTCAAATAAAACAATATCACAATCTGCACAGTGATAGCTACCAGCCTCGAAATGCTTGTCAAATTCTCCCGTAAATGCCCGTTCTGTGCCATTTTCTTTCATCACATAGTGTCGCAATTGTTCTTTCTTCGCATTTGCAAGTACGACCTCCCAAGGCTCTTGGTATTCGATAGGATCTACTCGATTAATAGCATGGAATGCTAGAATTCTCTCTACGTCAGACCCACTTCTTCCACTCGATATACCATTTTCATCAGGATTGTATGAGGTAATGGTATTTCTTAGAATTGTATCAAATTCTAAGCCTAATATTTTGCATGATTGTAGGCCATCCCTGAGGATTGTAACCTTATCTCCATTTATGTATGGGAGTTTGAAAGAGACTCTTTCACTTCCCCAATTCCCAATGCGGAAAGAATTTTCTAATGATTCGTAAAATTCTGGCCTACAATCTGGGTATATAGCGTGGTCTCCAGAATGAACTCCCAATGCTATTTCCACATCCACATCCTCTTCAACAGATACCGACAATGCATAGCCATAGATGATAGATGAAAATATTGCATTCCGGTTGGGAACTACCGTAGACTTCATTTGTTCTTTTTCGTAATATCCTTCTGGAATATCTACAGCGATATTAGTTAGTGCGCTGTTCAATATTCCCACTGTGGAAGTTAAATCAACAACCTTGTGATCTACACCAAGCCCATTTGCTTGTAATAATTCGATATTCTGAATAGCTTTGTCGATTTCAATTCTGTGACTTTGCCCATAATCGAAAGATATGCAACTAACATTGTAACCTTCACTGAGTAGTTTAATCAACAGACAGGTGGAATCCATCCCTCCGCTTAATGACATTACAGCCCTCATTAATCAATCCCCATCCATTTGTGAGTTTGTAGAGAGAGTCTCCACTCCGAATTCTCTTTAATCAATGTTTCAACCCCTGCGAATAGTTTTCCGTTCTCTTCAACAGTGAGGTTATCTAAATAGCATGGCTGAATAAATCGATGTGTGAAATTATACTTAATTTTGTCGTACATACTCAAGTCCTGGCCACAATAAACTATCTTCAATTCATCTCCTGTGGTTTGCTCAAGCTTTACGTTTGGATATACCTGATCTTTTGGAGAAACGCAAACCCAATCTATTATTTCTGGAACCTGGATTGTTCCATTTGTTTCTATTGACAAATGCTTACCAATTTCCTTCAGTCTTTTACCAATAGTTGTCAAATCCTGTAAACATGGTTCACCCCCTGTGAAGATTATTCTGTCACAGTCATATTGTTCGACTCGAGTTATGATGTCCTCCAAATTCATTTCATCATATGTCAAAAAATCGGTATCACACCACTCACATCTTAGATTACAGTTTCCAAATCTAATGAATACATGAGGGATGCCGTAGTGAAAGCCTTCACCCTGTACCGAATGAAAAATCTCAACAATGGGGTATATTGTCATATATACCACTCACAAATTATTATTCGATATCAACTGCATTAATTCAGTCCTTGCTTCTTTTTTGTCAAAGAATACTCCGCGCATTGCACTCGTGGTCATTACCGCATTTTGCTTCATTACCCCACGGCATTGCATGCAACCATGTGACGCTTCAATTATTACAGCACAACCGAGTGGATTCAAATTCGATTCAATATCATCGGCTACTCCTTTGGTTATCCTCTCTTGATTTTGTAGTCTTCTGGAATGTAAATCAACGATTCTTGCCAATTTTGAAATTCCTACAATTCTATCAGTTGGAATATAAGCAACATGTGCTCTGCCCTTGAATGGTTGTAAGTGGTGCTCACATGTCGAAAAGAATTCTATATCTCTTAGGAGTACAATTCCATCGTAACCTTCCCCATTAAATGTAGATGAAAGAACATCCTTGGGGTTTAAACTGTAACCGGAGTATATTTCTTCGAATGAACTTATTACTCTCTCAGGAGTATCTTCGAGACCTTCTCTTGTTGAATCTCCTTCAATGTATTGAAGAATTACTTCAACTGCTTTCAATGCCTCCTCTCTTGTAGTCATTCTGCAACCTCCATTCTACCATGTCTCGCATCGATTTCGTCGAGTTGATCGAGAAGTTTTCGGCATGCAGTCCTTATGGCGTCTGCAACAGATACAAATTTACAATCATCTCCAACATGAATTTTGATATCACTCAAAAGTTGAGCTGGCATGTCTAGACTAATCTTAGGCATGTCTTACGATCAATCGTCTACTATATTTGTATTACCATAATAATACTCTAAGAATAGTAAGAGAATACTATGATATTGATGCTACTAAATCTTCTCGCTTGAATTGTTTTGCAGCATAAAGTGCTGCAAGGGTGGCGTAGATCATACTGGAAAATAGCCATACGAATACGTGTTCGAGGATTATTCTATCGAGTAGCAATTCCCTCATGGCTAGAAGAATATTGACGAGTGGTATTGCAAACCAAAAAGTCTCAATTCCATCTAAATTGATAACTTGTGTAAACAATGCTGGAAAAATAATCATCAATATTACAGGACCTAATATCGTCCCTGCTTCCTTGACACTATGGGCTTTCATCGCAAGGGCTAACTCGAACGCAACAATCATAACAGCAAATATCAATACTGCAGATAACATAAGTAATATCGAAGGAAGAGAAATTTCTGGCACACCAATTATTGAATTTGAAGCTAGATATGTAATTGCAAATAATAGGCCAGCGATTTGGAGTGCAACACCTACACTAGTGATAAATGCGACCGCTGTCCACTTTCCTGCTAATAGTTGCAATCTTGTTGCAGGCAATGAAAGTAAAGCTTCAAGAGTGCCTCTTTCCCTCTCACCAGCCGTCATATCTATCGATGGCTGAATTGCGCTGGAAGCTGTCCATATTGCTATTACAAGTGGTATGAATAATGATAGTGCAAGCCCGGCTTGTTCACCCTTAGTTGCAACATCTGCATATTGATAATCTCCATCCCAAACTATTGGGTTCAATGTAGTTGCAGGTTTTAAATTATACTCTAACAAAGTCCCGTTAACTACCTCACTTTCCCAGATAGTTACGGAATCAAGTATCCTGTTTTTAGCTTCATTTGATGCTTCGCTTGTTGAAAGATAAAGGATAGCAAATTTCCAATTCGTGGAGTTATTTTCTAATCTTAAAACCGCATCATATTGTTGGCTTCTAACATTATCCAAGTCGTCTCCTGGAGTTGATAAATTTGTAATATTTTCAGGTAATTGGCTGAATGTAATGGTTATCGAAGAGTTATTCAGATGTGAATGTAGTTCTGGATCATAGTCTCCTTGCCAAATAATGTCTACTTGCAACGATTCTAATTCGTTAGCTTCGGATTCAAGAAGTATGGGGAATGCAATGAAAAGTACGGGAAATAAGAGTAGAGGAATAATAATTATTGCGAGGATGGTTCTCCAATCACGAACGAATTCGAGAACTTCTTTTCTCGCTATCTCAAAGACAATTTTCTTACTCATCTTCGATCACTTCCTTTGGGATTGAACCCGTTAAGAATTTACTCCACCATTTAGACATCTTACCTTCCTTCTTTTTTTCTTCTGTCCTTGGTCGTGCTTTGTCAGCGGTTAGAGAGACATAGGCTTCTTCAAGAGATTCTGTGTGCGAGCCTTCAATTAATTGCAACGGAGAACCATCCGCCCTTATTGTTCCGTTGTGTACAATGATTATTCTATCACACACCTGTTGTGCTTCAGCGAGATTATGCGTGCTGTAGATTACAGTTCCACCTTCGTCCCTTAATTGTCCAACCAATGAACGCACTGTTCTTGCACTTGTAACATCTAATCCAGCAGTTGGCTCATCCAATAATAGAATATCAGGGCCATGCGCCAAAGCCCGCAGTAATGCTATCTTCTGTCGCATACCTCTGCTGAAGCCTTTGGTGTGTCTTGAAAGGCCATCAATGATGTCCAATTTCTTAGCAAACTGATAAGTTCTCGACCATGAAATTTCATCTGATACGCCATAAATTCTAGAATGGAAACGTATATTTTCCCAAGCAGTCAATCTTGAGTAAAGACCTGTAGACTCAGGGACAACGCCTATTTTTTGTCTGACTTGTGAAATTTTCTCATTCCTAAACAGAACCTCTCCATTGGTAGGTTCAATAACTCCAGCTATCAACCTCAATAGAGTTGTTTTTCCAGCACCGTTTCCACCTACCAGTCCAATGACTTGGCCAGAATTAATCCTGATGTCTACACTGGACAGGGCCTCGATTTCTCCAAATCTTTTGCTAACTGATTTAACTTCAAGCAAAGTTTCAGTTGACATAAAATCAAGCCCATTAATTCCACTAATACTGTGATAATTCTACAAGACCCCCGCCAGTACTCTTCGGGTGAACAAATGCAATTTTTGCTCCGTGCGCTCCATCCCTTGGCGATTCATCAATCATTTTTATTCCATTTTGCATTAATGTAGTAATCATCAATTCAAGATTATCTACTCTGAAACAAATTTGCTGTACACCTGGACCTTTTTTATCTAAGAATTTCCCGATTGGAGTGTCTTCATTTGTAGGTTCTAGTAATTCTATCTTAGGTTTCTTTTTATCACCATCTGATGTAAAAAAGAATCTAGTTGTTACACCTTGGTCCGATACCACTTCATCATCACCTTGAATAAGTCCAATCAATCTCCAAAACGGTGATGCGTCTTCTAAATCATGACATGCAATTCCAATATGGTCAAGATAAATCTTCATACTATCACCTAAAATCCACTTGGGGCCATGTAAGTTCCAAATTCCTCTTTCATAACTCCAATAATCTCACCTAAAGTACAATCATTTCGCAAGCATTCTATTACTTTCGGAAATAAATTGTCACCGGAAATACAGGCTTCTCGTACATTATTTAGTGATAAAAGGGCACTTTCAGAATCACGATTTGTACGTAAAAGGTGCAAATTTTTAGCTTGACTAATCCCAATTTGAGGGTCCGGTTTTAGGACAGGAGGCATTTTTTCTTCCTCCAAAGTAGCGTAATTTACCCCGACGATTTTTCTGGAACCTGTCTCAACCTGACCGAGATGTAACCAAGCCGCTTCGTGAATTTCCTTTTGTTGGTAACCGGATTCTATCGCACTTAGTGCTCCACCTAGTTTTTCTATTTTCAATATTTGATTTAATGCTTCGTCGTAGATTTTCTGAGTCATTTCTTCAACGAAATACGATCCTCCGAGTGGATCAACCACGTCTGCTACTCCACTTTCCTCGGCAATAATCTGTTGGGTTCTCAAGGCTACAGTGGCGCTTTCTTCTGTTGGCAAACCTAATGCTTCATCATAGGAATTAGTGTGCAAACTTTGTGTGCCACCACATACAGCGGCTAAGGCTTGTATTGTGACGCGTGAGACGTTATTGATTGGCTGTTGCGCTGTTAGAGAGACTCCTGCAACTTGAGTGTGGAATCTCAATTTAGCACTTCTCTCGTTTTTCGGTGAATATCTTTCTGTTATTAGGTCATACCATAATTTCCTTGCAGCTCTAAACTTACTAACTTCCTCGAAGAAATCGTTGTGGCAGTTGAAAAAGAATGAAAGTCTTGGAGCGAAGTCATCAATATCTTGTCCAGAATCAATTGCACTTTGGACGTATTCTAATGCATTAGCTATAGTGAATGCGATTTCTTGTACTGCTGTCGAGCCAGCTTCTCGTATGTGGTATCCTGATATCGATATTGTGTTCCATTTTGGAATATTTTGGTTACAATATTCAAAAATATCAGTAATTAATCGCATCGATTCCTTTGGTGGGAAAATGTAGGTACCT
>JAPOHM010000155.1 GCA_029979405.1 Methanobacteriota archaeon | reverse complement strand
GAACCATACATGCAACATCAAGCAACATCGGAATTTTGGTTACAGAATCATCACCACTTTCTTTTAATCCCCAGGCTCCGTGTGCTATATCGTAAGCAGATGAATATCTCTCATATTGGTTTGAAGTCAACAAATAAACGTCTACTTCTGGAGAGATTGATTCATTATAACTCTCGACTGTTACACAAAATGTTGTCCTTCTCTGGTAATCAAGATTAAGTTTTAGAACTCCAACTGAATCTTCACTAACAAGCATTGTGGTCTGGAAATCATCTTTTAGATACGATAATTCCAATCCACTATTCCAAGTCATCCAAGGCTCTTCTGGAGAATTATTCCAGTTCCCTGAACTCGTGGGCTCGGCAATTGCGGGCTCCGGTTCGCCACGGCGCGGTTCTTCGAAAAAATCATAATTTATGGACCAAGGAACTCTCGCCTGTCTTTCAACCGTTTTATTCCAATTAGGCGCTTTAAAATCGCCACCATCGCAAGCAGAAGCCGCGGTTACGAATGTTGATGGAATTGAAACTGAGACTAGTATTGCTGAGAGAAAAACTAGGATTGCTTGAAACCCTGCTTTGTAAATCAAACCCTTCCCTCATTATTGATTATTGAAAGGGGGTTAATCGGTTTTCCCTTCACGGGCGCCTTCTAAGTGGCTTTACATAGCCTGAAGATTCGTTTCGACGCTGTTCCTTAGAGAGTATCTTCGGTGCGGGCGGAGGGTTGTGTTGGTCCATCCCCAGAACACCTCCATATGACTCAACTTCATCAACATCATATGTCGCAGCAGCTTGTTCTGCTTCTTCCTCGATTTCAGTTGGGCTTCTCATGACAGCCCACCCTAGTATCAATACAGCGACAATTAGTGCTATGACCAGCAAAGACTCCTGACTTGCATCAACAAACCACTCTTGCCAATCTTGAACTGAGAAATCAGAAAGACTTGGAGGGGAACTATCTTTCGGTTGAACATTGATTATGTGCTCTTCTGTAACACAAACTCCCATTCCGTCACAAACTTGTATTCTGATGGTTTTCTCTCCCACTTCGTCCCAGCTTGCTCCGAGTCTAATGCCATCTGAACTAGAAGGCGTCATGTAATCGTCGTCAGAGATATTATTTCCGTCATCATCATAATCAACATCGAATTCCCATTTGATTTCGATGGTAGATGGGATTCTCTCATCTCTATCGGTGAACAAACCATCGTTAACATCCAGGTCTCTCCATACAACGTAATCCTCTAAATTTTCTTTGTCCGAGACGTTTGCATCCAAAATAATTGATTCTCCCACAACCGTATCATCTTGAATTAACAATTCGCTAATGACGGGAGCGTGGTTGACTATAACAGTAAAAGAGGCACGGGTGACATCGCCTGTTAGATAGGAATCTCTGACAGTCAATGTAACGATATATTCACCTGAACGCTCATATGAATGCCAAGGCATAGGCTCATGAGAAATTGGGCTTGCATCCCCAAAGTCCCATGAATACTCAACGATACCATTCCATTCTGAGTGGTTAACTTCCAGTGGGACAAATCTTCCTTCGTACTTTCTATCTCCATCTCTAGTTCCAAATGAATCAAAATAAAGCATCTGGTTCAATGAGGTTACAACATTTCCGTCGTCGTCAAATGTATGGGACCAAGCAGTTGGTGATTGGCCTGGCCCAATTGGTGTTGAAGAGGTGATCAATTCCCCATCTAACCACGCATCCAAAATTCGTACTGAAATTAAGGGTTTAGGATTACTTATCCTTATTGAAAGGGTTCTCGGTTGGCTTAGTTCTCCGTTTTCATCAATTACAACAAGTGTTACTAAATGTTCGCCGGGGCTCGAGAAATTGTACGTGAAGAGGTTTTTGTCAGTGGTAAATCCATCTGAAAAAGTCCAAGAGAAATTCAAATCTGATGAATCGCCAACGCTACCGTCTGGATCGTAGCTTGTTCGTCCATCGAATGTGTATGGCACATCGACCTTTCCGTCATCTACCCTGAAATCTATTACTGGACTTCCTGCACTTCCTGAATCTCTAACGACAAAATTAGACACTGGCAATTGATTTAGCACATTAACAGTTAATTGTGTTGTGGATGTACCACCATCGTTATCGATGACGGTGACATTGACGTATTTTATTCCAGGCGTAGACCATGCTACTTCGGGATATTGCTCAACTGAACTTAGGGATGAGAACACATCCGTTCTATCGACTACACCACCGTCTAGATTTACTCCTTCGGTGAAATCCCAAGCCCACGAAACCAATTCGCCATCTGGGTCTTCAAAGATATCAGGCATCCTCAAAGGAGTGTATGTTTCTATGTTCAATCTACCATTGAAGGTAATTTCAGGGAGTCTGTTGTTTAGTATTATTTCAAGGAACATAATGCCTGAGTTTATTCCATCTGAAACAGTTAGCGTCATATTGTAATAAGTTGTTGCCGAAAGACCATCTTCCCAACTATGGAATGCTCTATAGAGTCCTTTGCCAGATTGTATATTGCCATCTCCCCAATCCCATGTGAAAATCAGATGATCGATAGGAACATTGTCGTTCGATCTTGCAGCATTAAACTGTATAATCTGGCCTGTCAAAATAGATATATTGTCGATAACAATTTGGTTGTTGACCGTAATTACAGGTATCGGCTCAGAATCATCTGTTACATTTATTGAAACAACAGAGGAACTTGACCAAGTTCCACCTTTATCAAGAACTCTCAAAGTAGCATTATAATCTCCGATATCTACATATGGCCTTACGGGGTTTTTTAGAGATGAAGAATTTCCATCTCCAAAATTCCATGCGTATGCAACCGGATCGTCGAGATATGGCATTTCATCCATGGTTAGAGATAGTCCCCAAGCATCTACCCCTCCTCCATTGAAGCGTACATTCTCCCATGTTTGGACTTGTGGATTTTCAACTGAAGCGTTAGATTGCGGAGCCATGTTAGACAAGAATTGACCACCGGTTTGAGTTGTATCGACAACATCTCCAAGCATATCTCTCATTGTCAGGTGGAAAGTGTGTATTTCGCTACTTTTTGCTGTGAACCAAACGCTCGTTGGCACATCTACACCTCCACCTGCTTGTACCCGTGCTTCGATTCTATCAAGTGCAATTCCTGAGGCATTTCGAACTTCAATTTCGACATCAAGGTCCTCGAAAAAGGCATTTGAAAGTACGTTAAACTCTAATTCTGCTGTATCTACAGAACCATCACCGTCTCGGTCTTCAAACTGGGTTGAGTTTACGCTCAATGTCGCAGGCGACGTAATTCTTGCAGCCTCTACATCGATTGTTCCTTGCGGGTAAGATCCTCCACAAGAAGTGTAATCACAATCCCCTAAATTCGAACCAAACCAAGTTATTGCCCAAATTTCATCGGTCAAATTTCCAAATCCTGGAACGAGTGAAGTTCCTACCGCGCCGTTAAAGTTGATGTCGCTTCGAGTATAAGTGCCATCTGAAGTTGCACGACTCATTATTACGCCATCCATGCCAGGAACATCCCCCGTAAATCTCATTGTAAGAGGCGCAGGTGCTGCAGAACCAGGCGTGAACTTGAAAACTCTGACACCCCATCCTTCAACGGAATTTCCTGTGCTCGAATATGGCGCTATCCATTCGCTATTAGTAGCAGCGGGCTGTATTCTACAAAAGTCTGAAGAGCCACATGACGGAGTCATGTAAAGGTTGGATAAACCATAAATTCCCTGGTCGCTATCTAAAGTTGCTGCAATAGTGAAATTTGCAAAAATGTCTCTGAAATCTCGTCCAATCACACCGGGTGTTGCGCCGACAGGTGACCTTGCGACGTATTCAATTCCAGCAGCACCATTTGCTGAGGATTGGACTAATTGCCTAATCGCAGGACCACCTCCCAAGTGGTCTGCAATATAAAGTAAGAAAATGAATCCTCCCCCATAGTCTGCTATTCTCTGATTCCACCATCTTACTG
>JAPOHM010000088.1 GCA_029979405.1 Methanobacteriota archaeon | reverse complement strand
GGTCGAATTGGCACAGATTGGTGGCGATCGGCCCTCAATGGAAATATGCTGGGTTCCTAACTCAAACTTTTCTGATTTTGAAGAGCAAGTTCTAGACTTGTTGGAAGCCGGCTATCCTGGTTGTATTGGATGTGGCGGTCCGGGTTCAGAAGGAGAATGGAATGAGTCTCTCCGACGAGCAGAAATTGAGGCCGAAAATTAGGGTGATTTTTCCTCAGGTACTATAGTACCTGTTCAGAAGCCGACTAAACCGAGGCTTCAAGTATCGCCGGTTTTCCCACCGAAAACCATGCCAGTCGTCGTCATCGCCGAGAAGCCCAGCGTCGCGACTGATATTGCAAAAGTTCTCGGGGTTAGTAAAAAGAAGGAAACTCATTGGGAATCAGATGAAGTTTGGATTACTTGGGCGGTTGGACACTTACTAGAACTCAAGACCCCTGAAGAATACGATGAATCATTTAAGAATTGGAGAAAATCGATAGACAAACTTCCATTCATTCCTGAAGACTTCAAGCTCAAACCAATCACTGGAAGAGGAAGTAATCGAAAGCAGTTGACAGCCATCAAAAAAATGATCACTTCGAAAGAATGTTCAGAGGTCGTAAATGCATGTGATGCTGCTAGAGAGGGAGAACTCATCTTCAGACGTATTGTAGAGTTCTCAAAAGTTAAATGTAAAACAAGCAGAATGTGGCTGCAATCATTGACAAATGTTTCAATTCAAAATGCGTGGGACAATCGTGTTTCTTCATCTGACTATGAACCTTTGAGAGATGCTGCAGTTTCCCGAGCAGAAGCAGACTGGATTATTGGAATGAATGGTTCAAGAGTTGCTGCAACGTTTCTCAGAACTAACAGGAATGACAAGAAGTCACTCTCAATTGGCCGTGTTCAAACTGCGACCCTAGGTATGATTGTGGACCATGAGATTGCAATATTGTCCCACAATCCAGCGCCATTTTGGGAACTCGAAGCCAAGTTCTCCTCGGGAGATGCAACTTGGACTGCAAGATGGGAGAGAGCAGGTCACAAAGATGATCCCGAAAATCCTGAGATTAAGGCTCACAGAATTACTGAATTAAGCGAGAAGGAGATGTTAGAAGAAATTCTAGCCAGTGATGAGGAGTTTACTACAACTCAAACCGATAGGGATTCGAAAGAAAAACCACCACTAAATTTTGACCTTACCAGCCTACAAAGAGAGGCAAACAATCTATGGTCTTGGTCAGCGAGAAGAACCCTTTCGGTCGCACAAGAGTTGTATGACACTCACAAGCTTACCACATATCCTAGAACAGATTCACGATTCTTACCTGAAGATATGATGGAAGAAATTTCCAAAACGATTAGGCAACTAGGTGCTCAGGATAAACTCAATGAACATTCACAAAGACTGGTCGACAACGGATTGAAAAATGTCAAAAGAAATTTTGACGACAAGAAAGTCTCAGATCACTATGCAATTATCCCAACAGGTAAACTTCCACCAAGTGGTCTCAGCAGTGATGCGGCTAAACTATACGAATTAATCGCTAGACAATTCTTAGCATCCTTCCACCCTGAATCTGTTTGGAAGGTGGAAAAGCGTACTGCTACAAAACAGGGTCAAGATTTCATCAAAGAAGCTAGAAGTCTTTCGACACCAGGTTGGCGTGCTGTCAGACCAAAGAAACAAGATTTGCCAGAGGGATGGGGTAAGTTACCATCAAATCCTTGTCAAAGTCAATTGGTGGCACATGAATTCAAAGAAGAAAAAACAAAACCACCTGGCAGGCTCAAGGAAGCAGGATTACTGCGACTAATGGAGCATGCAGGAAAGAAAATCGATGACGAGGAACTAGCAGCTGCCATGAAAGGAAAGGGCCTAGGGACCCCTGCAACAAGAGCAGAAACAATTGAAAAATTGATCACTCGAGAATTTATTGGAAGAGGTAAAGGCGGGTCATTAAGAGCTACCCCCCACGGAATCAAAATGATAGATATTCTAAGAAGGATACCTGTGGAATGGATTACGTCTGCAGAATTAACTGGAGACATGGAGGCGAAATTGGACGGAGTTCAACGTGGTACAAACCAAAGAGATGCATACATGTCTGAAATTAGAAGTCGCGTCCAAGAACTTGTTGATAAAATTAGAGACCACGATCGCTCTGAACTTTACTCCAAGAGCGTGCCGGTAGGTTCCTGTCCACTCTGCCAATCAAATGTTGGTGAAACAATCCTATCATACATATGTGAAACAAATGAAGGAAGAGACAAAGGTTGCTCATTCGTAATGTGGAAAGATGCCAGTGGTCGATGGTTTGACAGAAAAACTGCATCAAGATTGTTGCAAGAAAAAACAATTGAAGATTTGCACGGATTCTTTTCACGTAACGGAGATGGTTACGAAGTTAGCGTTAGCATCGACGGTAACGGAAAAGTTGTGATTGCAGGTAGTACAGGTCAAACCACTGACTCTAGCGACGAGGAATTGTGTCCATGTCCAAAGTGTGACCAAGGTACAATCAGAATCGGCGAAACCACTTACGCATGTGACAATGCTGAATGCAAATTTAGAGGACTTGGAAGAAATGTTTGCAAAAGGGACATATCTATTGAAGAAGCAAAGAAAATCCTAACTGAAGGGAAGTCCGACTTGATTGAAGATTTTACCTCCCGAAGAGGAAAACCATTCCCTGCTTACCTGATTCTTGAAGCAAATAAGGTCGGGTTTGAATTCCCACCTCGAGCCCCACCTGCAGACGCTAAGAAATTCCCGGTTGTCGAGGGATTGCTTGCGATATGTCCAAAAACGAATGTGGGGATTATTGAAACAGAAACGCACTATCAAGCCGAGGAAAACTCTGAAGGCTGCAAAATTTCATTCTTGAGAGAAGTAAGCAAGAGGACTATTACAAGAGAGGAAGCAAAGGAACTCGTCGAAAAAGGAAAGATTGGTCCTTTTGATGATTTCACCTCCAAAGCTGGAAAACCATACACAGCAATTCTGTACTTGAAGAAAGATGGAAAGATAGGATATCGCTTTGCAAAGAAGTGAAGCGGCACAACCTTGACATGATTGATTGTTACAGAGTACATCAATGTACGATGTTGTCATTATCGGAGCCGGCCCTGTCGGCGGTAGATTGGCAACTGAATTGAGTGCTAGAGGCATATCGACATTGATGATTGAAGAGCATGCTGAAATAGGTAGGCCATTCCAATGCGCAGGATTGGTAAACCCACCAGCGATGGAAATGGTTGGACTTGAAGATACTATTTTGCAAAATGTCGATGGGGCCTTAATTCATTCACCATCTGGGATAATGGTTCCTGTTGGCAAAGATGGAAGAGTTAGAACACACGTTGTGTGCAGGAAAAAATTCGACCAAGGTGTAGTTGCACAAGCTATGGAAAAAGGCGCACACCTTTGGCTATTATCAAGACCAACTAGCGCTGAAGTCACGAATGATGGTGTAAACCTGGTCATAGAAAGGGAGGGAGAGATAACCGAAGTGCGTTGTAAACTACTTGTTGGCGCTGATGGAGCACACTCTTGGACTAGAAGATACTTCAAAATGGGTAGGCCGAAAGAAATGATGATCGGCTTCCAAACCGATGTAAGCGGACTAACTGGGAAGAATAATTGGTTGGAAATGTATACTGGAAAAGACATAGCACCTGGGCTATTCGCTTGGGTTATTCCGAGTGGTGATAACACACACAGGATTGGGCTTTGGGGCAGAGCACAAGATTTGGAAGGCAAAAGTGTGGAACAGTATTACGATGCGCTAATTTCCCACCCGCTTTGGAAAGAAAGATTCTCTGGCATGAAAGAAATAGCGAGGTATTGTGGACCAGTTCCTTGTGGTACAATTAAGAAACCGTTCAAAGATCGTGTAATGGTCATTGGTGATGCTGCAGGTATGGCCAAACCAACCACAGGCGGAGGCATTGGCCCTGGGTTTCGGCAGGTCGAGGCAATTATCGAGAAACTTAGTATGGCAATACAAAAGGACAAACTCGATGCATCTCACCTATCTTCCATCTGTAAATCTTTCAAATCTTTCAGGAAAGAGCAGGATAGAGCAATGGCCTTGCGTGACTTACTTGTTACAATACCCAGTGATGAGGAATTAGATTCCCATTTCAGGATGTTCAACCGACCTGAAATACTTGATTTAATCAACAAAGAAGGAGACATCGAGCATCCTGTACCACTAGGTATGACTCTGATGAGAAAAGTTCCTGAATTTAGGAAACTGGCAGTAAAGGCTGGTTTCAAATTATTATTTGCATAGGTGATATTGGTGGTAGAGGTAAAGCATCGAATTAGGTATCCGCCATTCGAATCCTCGAAACTAAATGCAGAAATGATTCCTATTGTTGAAAAGACGTTTGAGGTTGATGGGGCTGTAGTTCCCCCATTTATCCTAGGCAAACAAGATTCTTGGTTCGTAGAGAGAACAATCAATGGGGAGTATGATGCAGATACTGAATACCATGGCGAAATTCCTCAGATAATCGAAAAGCAAAGAACAGGATGGTATTTATTGCCCCATCCTATTCATGCAAAGGCAAGAATTTTCATAAATTACGCAGTCATAATTCTCCTATTTTGCTTATTTTATCTTTTCAGTACTCCACTCCAATCATCGATTGGAATTCCGACTTTTGGAACGGGTAAAGTTAGACTGGGATTACTGGATTATCCAATTTTGGCTGTGGTTGTTGTACCATTAATGGTCGCTCCAATCGCCTTGAGAGTTACCGCTAACTTAGGGGATTTGAATAGACAAAAGAAGTTCTTAGCAAATCCACCGCCAAAACCAAAATTTGATTTCGCTGAAACTATGACCGGCTCCAATCTTAAAGGAGAAATTACAATCACTGAACCAAAGGACGACTGGATTTCAATGAAATTATCTTGGAGGGTAGGAATTCTACCGCCTGCGAGACATAAGGTATTTGCAGCCCTAAACAGAGACCCTAACGGGCAACCTCCTCCTGGTTTAACAACGTCACTTCCCCACCACTGGGAAAAGGGCTTGGATGATGGAACTGGCATGGGCGAAGACGCACCTATGGAGAGACATGACGCACCTGGAGGAGTTTTCCTTAGACCCATGCGAATAATGAGTTCAAGTAAACAGTTTGATATCGGTTTGGAAGGTGGTGAGTTTGAGCTTGAAAAGCCGGATGGAGAATGGCCTGGTACAGTTTATGGTGACTTAGTCAGAGTTCACTGGGAGTTAATCGTAAATATCGAGAGAGAAAGTGGAGGACCTTTGCTATGGGTTGAGCCACTCACGGTAACACATTCCAAGGACCGTATTGTAAATGAAAATCTGTCAATTTCAGATGGCCGTACAGAAAGTGACACATTGTGAAGGAAAGCATTCATTTGCTTAGCCCATTCTCAACAAACATGGAGCGCAGGGTTACTAGTGCCGTGTTCTTGACTTTAATTATGCTATTATCGGGTTGCCTTGGTAGTGGTGAGCCAGTTAACGAAGACAAGGAAATCGAAGAAGTAGTTCCCATTACAGCTTCATTCAATTCTATCATGACTACGGGAAATCCTTCGGTTGGTGAGATTTTAATCATTGAAGGAATAATTTCGGTCAATCCTACGGGGACAGATTACTTTGTAGAATCTGACATAATTACACCAACTGGATTGAGGACAATCGAAACTACTTTGTCAGATACTAACTCTGGAACCAGACTAATTTTCATGCCTGACGAACCTGGTGAATGGATGGTAAACTTGCGTTTAGTAGTTGATGGCTTGGAAGATCCAATTAAGAATAGCATCCAGTTTACAGTTTTGACTCCAAGTGAAGGTGACACGATATTATCAACCGATTCTGTAATCGAAATGGAAATATCATCACCACTGACAATTTCAGGTAAAGTAATTCATTCATCGCCTGAATCTTGTACTGTTACTGACGGCTATAACTCCCAAAGTGTCAATGATATCGGAGAATTTAGCATCAATCAAGGTGTTGTAGAAGAGTCATATAACGTCACAATTACTGCCATTTGCGGAATCTGGACTGAATCACAGGATTCTAGATTGGTTAGAGTAATACTGGCATCAAGCAATGATATGGACGGAGATGGAATACCCGACGATTCGGATTCCTGTCCTGATGGCTACGGCGAGGATGAAGGTTGGAATCCAAATGAAAATACAGATCGTGATTCTGACGGATGCCACGATTTTGAAGAAGATATTGATGATGACAATGATCTGATCCCTGATATTGATGATGACTGTGCTTCTGAAATCGGGTGGGTAAGCGATTCAGAAAATGATTACGATACAGATGGATGTGCCG
>JAPOHM010000149.1 GCA_029979405.1 Methanobacteriota archaeon | reverse complement strand
TTTCGGAGTTCCTGAGTTGAATAAAGTAGGAGTTGCGTGAGTAAACCATCCTTCGCTCATCAAATCGTAAGTCTTCAGAGCTTTCTCTATGTCATTGTGATGAATTCCAATAGATACTCTCATCAACATATGTTGTGGCCTTTCTGCTACATTACCATCTAATCGGAGCAAATATGAACGCTCCAGTGTTTTGTATCCGAAGTAATCGTAGTTGTGGTCTCTCTGATAGTCAAGGTATGCATCGAGTTGTTCCTTGTTCTCCATAACAATGTCATACACTTCTTGAGAAATTAGTGGTGCGTGTTTTCCAGATTCTGGGTCGACATAGTTTCTCAAATCGGCGATAACTTCACTGAATACTCCTTTGGTTGAGCGGTGCAAGTTGTCAACACAAATTCTCGCTGCTAATTTGGAATAGTCTGGGTGTTGAGATGCAAGGGATGCGGCGGTCTCAGCACTCAATTCATCAAGTTCAGCAGTTGTAACTCCATCGTATAGGCCTTCGATTACTAGTTTAGTAACGGTTCCAGGATCTATCCACTTTGGGTTAAGTCCTTCTGATAGTTTTGTCAATTTTTCCTGAATTGCATCAAACCTAACATCTTCTTTTTCGCCGTTTCTCTTTACTACTTGCAAACCCATATTATCATCCCATGTTATTGTAACCAACCGCCAAGTACTCCCACTTGGACGCGGACGGTTTAGAAGTCTTCCTCCATAGAAAAGCGCTGTTGTACCGCTCCAAGGGTAGATGAGCTCATCACGCCAGCCTTCTGATATTCTCCTACTCTCTTCTCAAAGAAGTTAGTCTTGCCCTGCATGGAAATCATTTCCATCCAAGGGAATGGATTATCAACATTGTACAATTTTGTAGCACCCAAGGAAATTAGTAGCCTGTCTGCTACGAATCTTATGTATTGTTTCATCAGGTCTGCATTCATACCGATTAGGGATACTGGTAAAGCACTCGTGACGAATTCAATTTCAATCTCAACTGCTTCTGAAACTATTTGGTGAATCTTCATTTCACCTGCACCGCGGATGAGTTTTGAATGTAGTAGGCACGCAAAGTCACAGTGTAGTCCTTCATCACGACTAATCAATTCATTAGAGAATGTTAGTCCTGGCATCAATCCCCTCTTCTTAAGCCAGAAGATTGCACAGAAAGAACCTGAAAAGAAAATTCCCTCAACGGCAGCAAACGCAACCAATCTCTCAGCGAAAGACGCTCTCTTTCTATCAAGCCAGCGCAGAGCCCATGTTCCCTTCTTTTCCACAGACGGAACTGTTTCTAAGGCTTTGAACAAGTGGTCTTTTTCATTTGGATCTTTGATGTAAGTGTCTATCAATAAGGAGTATGTCTCTGCGTGAATGTTCTCCATCATTATCTGGAATCCATAGAAGGTTCTTGCTTCTGGCCACTGGACTTCATTTGCAAAATTTACTACAAGATTCTCGTTGACGATGCCGTCACTTGCTGCGAAGAATGCTAGAACGTGCTTCAGGAAATGTTGTTCATCACTAGATAGTGATTCCCAATCCTTTGCGTCCTCAGCAAGATCGATTTCTTCAGCGGTCCAGAAAGATGCCGCATGTTTCTTGTACATGTCCCAGATCTCACTGTGAACAATAGGAAACAAAACAAATCTGTCCAAAGATTCTTTGAGCATAGGCTCAATAAATTCTGATGAAAGGTCAAGTTCAAATCCGTCTTTATTAGGTGATTGTGGTTGCATCTTGTTTACCTCCCATAATTCCGCTTCGGTGGATTTTGTTGGCCGTTGAAAGTAGCCTATAATGTTGATTGATAGGTACGCCTAGATTTGGCCTATTTCAGGGCTAGTTTTAACGCCCGAGATTTTTTGTTTAGTGTCAATAGATTTTCAATTTTGCAGTAAAATTACAATAGCAAATAAATTAAGAAAACAACCAAAGATATTGAGTGATTAGTCGGTTTGGGGCAATATGATGAGACAAGAAGTGGAGGTTTTGTTCGCCAAGTTAGAACCATCAGCGGAAGCGCCGACGCAAGGAACAAAATCGGCTGCAGGTTGGGACCTTAGGGCGTTAGAGAAAACCACAGTCAGCAAAGGAAAGTCGACTAAAATTAGGACTGGTTTAACGGTTGCAATTCCTGATGGCTGGGAAGGACAAATCCGTTCTCGCTCATCTTTAGGAGCCAAGGGAATGATAATGCCAAATGGGGTTGGAACAATAGACTCTGATTATAGAGGTGAATTGATGGTTCTAGCAACCTGGATTGGCGAAGGAGATTCTATTACACTGGAGAAGGGAGAAAGAGTTGCGCAATTATTGATTGCACCTGTTCCCCAAACAACATTCAAAGAAGTTAGTTTAGAAGATCTGTCAAAAACCGAAAGGGGAGAAGGCGGATTTGGTAGCAGTGGTAGATTCTGAGGGATTGAGTTGAGAAAGGTAATAACCCAAGATTTGGGCATTATCGACCACAGTGATGCGGAATTAGTGATGAAAGATTTACAGCAAAAGAGGATTGAAAACGAAATTGAAGATACCTTGCTAATTTGCGAACATCCGGAGATTGTAACTATTGGCCCACGAGCAAAAAATGACGGAATAAGACCACCTCCAAATTACAACTCTTCTTTTGTTGACAGAGGTGGAGGATTGACTTGGCACGGACCAGGACAGATTGTAATCTATCCAATCTTTAAGTGGGACCTCGAAAATGAGAGTAACGTTAAGTCGATAATTAACATTCTAGAAGAGTGGATTATAGTATCTTTATCAGATCTTGAGATAATTGCAAATAGAGATGAAAGAATGCAGGGAGTCTGGATTGGTAACAATAAAATCTGTTCAATTGGACTGTCTTTTTTACGATGGACAAGTAGACACGGTTTGACTATCAATTACAAAACTCCCGAAGGGAGAGTAGAAATGGTAAGCGGCTGTGGTTTAGGCAAAGACACAACGACATCATTAGACAATCTTGGTTTCAATTGCAGTAGAGATGAAATTTTAGAGGCCCTATTTGCTAATTTTGGAATACTGAAAAGAGAATTATCACAACAAAGGGGAGGAAAAGATGACTGAATATTATCCAACTGCAGGAGGTCCTGCCAAAGGTGAGGATTTACCTCCAGTGGCATATCTACAATGGTACATTCCAAGGTTGCGTGAACAGAGGAAACATAACCTTTCATTCTCGGGTTTACAATTTCCATGGGAATTGGATGGAGTGGAAGAGGTATGGAGAGACCACAGAAAACCAGGCTTTGATGAAAGAAGTTTGGTCGCTGAAATGTATGATGTTCCTGTTGAAAATGTACACTTGGCAATGGGGGCAACACAGGCGATTAGCCTCGCGATTGCTGCAGCTTCACGAGGCGGTAAAGTTGCTGTGGAAATGCCATCTTATGGCCCCGTATCTCAAACTGCGAGAATTCTCGGATTAGATACAATTGAGGTAAAAAGATTACCAACTTCAGAAATATGGACAATTGATAGGGACAATTGGGAAGAGGTTCTTGCAGAGGTCGATTTACTGATGATATCGCCTCAGCTAAATCCTGTAGGTTGCACATACACTGTAGAAGACCGAAAGTGGCTAGTAAATAAGTGCAAAGAGATGGATGTTAGAATAATCAGTGATGAAGTTTATTCTGCTTCTGATAGTGATTGGAAACCATTCTTCAAAGACGGAAGTCATTGCGTATCCATCTCATCGCTAACTAAAGTCCACGGTTTGGGAGTAATTCGCTATGGCTGGATATTAGCCAGTGAAGATATAATTCAATACGTTAACAATGCATTTCACAATATGGAAGGCATGATGGCGTCACCAACCATACGTATTGCAGAAAAAGTAAGATCTAGATTACACGAACCTGTAGAACTAATCGAAGAGTATAGGAAAAGAAATATCCCCGTTTTACAAGAAGCACTTGAGAGATTGGGAATAAATTGGACACCTCCTAAACACGGGGTGTTTGGTGCATTTAGAATTCAAGGAGTAGACACTCTCAACATGATCGACACCATTGGAAAGGATTTAGACCTACTCGCAGTTCCAGGATGCATGTTTGATTCTGGACTATCCGAATGGCTTAGAGTAGGATGGTCTATAGAGCCAAAGGATTTTGCAGAAGCAGTATCTGTTCTGGAAGAAGTTATACGC
>JAPOHM010000050.1 GCA_029979405.1 Methanobacteriota archaeon | reverse complement strand
GTTAAATCAGTAATCGTCGAAGAAAATGATAGAGGTTCTAAAACAATGCAGAACGCTATTTCTATTCTTGCAGAAAAGGGAACAATCAAGCGTGGTGAGCGAATAGTAGCGATTTCAGGATCTCCCCAAGCGATGAGTGGAGCTACGAGTACAGTCAGATTATACAAATTACAATCTGATGGAAGTATTTCCGGAACGGAATAACACCGTGAGCATTTTTTCATCCGATAGGTTCAATTCTAACTACCCAAGACGAGGTCCATGAATCTGAAACCATTGAACCTAACTTTCCTCGGCGTAGGCTTTGTTTTGGTAATGTTAAACCTTGCAGTTATTGGCCCAATGGCAACGGGAGCGGTCCCTGATGCAGTCAATGATGCTGTTGCTACAAAAGTAAAAGACGACATATGCAAAGATGTACTATGTTTAGAGGTACAAGAAGAATGGGCGGAAGAAACCAGTCAAAGGGACTTTTATGCGTGGTCGATTTTGAATGTAGACGATGTTGAAAATAATGGCACTGAACCGATTTACGAAAAAATTGGTCCAATTACATACGACGTTACTCTAAAGCGAACTGTTGAAGATTATGACATAAAGAATGGTTTGTTAAAGTACAGCCAAATTACCTCATACGCATGTTCGGATGATACTGCTTACTCTTGTGACACAAATGTTAGCCAGTTGAATATTGCATTCAATCCTCAAGTTGTAGGAGCCACTGGTACTGCGATTAATGCTGTCATGGACATTACAAAAGTAGGATTCGTCTCTGGGGTAATCGACATCCATTTCCAGCAGGTATCTGCTGCGCACGGTGTTGCGGATGAAATTAGAGAGGAACACATGGCCATTTTGAATACCGTGGAAGGGCCTGGCTCAATTTACATTATAGACACCCTCCTTCACAACTCTGCTGAATCGTTCTTCCTTGACGGAGTGTTCACTGCATTTGATGAAGCATACGGTGGAGCATTCACAAACGATGAAAATCAAACATACCTAAGTTCTGGAGGAGTACATCCACAATGGATTTCTGGCACGTGGAATGACGATGGCGATGGTATTCTTGAATACGATGAGATTTGGAGAGATTCTGAAACTGGTAATTTACTAGGTGACGATAACGGGAACGGAGTTATCGATGAAAATGAAACCTTAGAGGGTGACGTAAATGGAAATGGAATCGAAGATAATGAATCGAGTTCATTCGTCTCAGATTTAGACTTAGAGCACATGTTCTACCACGCAGAAGGACCTTCAGGAGAAGATTTAGCATTCATCAATTACATGGGACCTTTGGTATATGCAGCAATGGGAGAACCGGATACTCTGGAAGAGATTCAGGCGAATCCTGAAGATTCGGTTACTCTGCAGAGGGCAGAATTGTGGGGATTCGAACATCCAACTGACATTGAAATTACCCTTGCAAGAGATTGGACACTTTTCGGAGGAATGGGTAGCCTGATGATGGATTATGGGGCTCTAGATGATGATTACGTGACAAACACCTCCGAAGATTTGGTTAATCTGTCCACAAGATTTGAAGCTCTATTGGGGATATCAATTTCAAATGAGGTGGCTAGAAATGTTCTGGGGATGGGAGATGGAACAGATGAACCACTCGGAATTGTAGCCGTAAGTGAATCTGGACTTTCATTCGGTCTTGATTCATTCATTTCAATGTCAAAGATTGAAGCAATGGAGACATACGGCCTGACGTCAAGTCAGCATGATGACATCAAGCAATTCTGTCAATCTTGGTTAAACAACGATGTCTCCCTTCCTCTGATTCTTGTTGGAGGAGAAGGAAATATCACTGCATCTGAATTCGTAAACCAAAGCTTCGGTTCCATTAACCCCATAGACAACACCTACATGGAATATTCATTGAATGCAGGTGGCATGTGGGGCTCTGGAATTCTTGGATTCCCAGAAGCTGACCCTGTAGATTTAACTCAAGAAGATAGTGCAAGAATGTTGTATGGCCCGTATGGTCTCACAAAAGCCGAAGGGGCAACCATGTTCTTATATGGAGAATTAAGTGGTAAATCCCTACCTATCAACTATTCAACTGGAGAACTTGCTGAATCAGTAGAATGGAATGATCAAACTGTAGCAGAAATTTACCAAATTGACGAAAACGCCGCAGCAGCCGCAAGACTGCTGATGATGGAAGTCGTGTTCAAAAATTTCGTTCCTGATTTCCTAAAGGATAGTTTTGGTACCTCGGAGTACCTAACCCAGCCAGTGAACAATTGGCTTCTCGGGTGGCATGATCCTGTCAATGCATACCTTGCCACTGGTGATTCGACAAATATGACTGAAGGTTGGACGAGTTTAGAGTCGAATGAAACATATTTTGGTTCAGCACAATATGTGGATGGTGGAAAATCAACTGGAGCTCCTGCAATTCTAACCATTTGTACGGGAGAGTCTGATTCCTGCAATAAAGGTGAAACTGTAATGGTAGGAGACAGTGAATACATCGGTTGGAGAACCTTAGAAAAAGAAGATGCAACATATGGATTGATTACTGCGGAACTGCAAGGTGAAACGATTGGCAGTTTCATTACGGGAGATGGAGATCTTGTTGACCTATCCGGTTACGGAGTAGTGCCATTGGACTGTAGTTCCAATGGAGAACTCAAAGGAGTGCCAGTCGACGTGTGTAAAGCGAGCATGGACCCATTAACTAGGCCAATTCAAGCTAAATTAATCAACAATGGAGACATATTAGATGCGATTCCTGGAGCACTGCCCGTTTACTTTGGTAGCGAAGTTGAAATCAAAGCCGAATCAATTAGCAAGGTAATCATCGGCGGTCAATCCGAGTCAATATTTTACTTAGATACGAGGCCTAATACCGAACAACAAGAACCACCAACAATGGACAATTTAACGGAGGTCTTCATGATAAAAACCTCAGGAGAGTTAGATGATGAAACCGCTGAAGTTTTAGTCTCTAATATTGTAACTAATCAAGACTCTATCATGTATTTCTCGAACTTTGACCACTGGATTGATTGGGTTACAGTTTCATTCTGGATAATCGGCCTATCTGGGCTAGTATTTGGACTGATTTTAGCACTGAGAACCGATTCTGAGAATGAATTCGAAGCTCTAGTACTAACCCAACCTGAAAAGGAGTATATTACAACTGACGCAATAGGGGATTCTGAGGAATAGTTACACAATTTCAAGTAATTAGCCGGACTCCGAACGCCATGTCACAGAAGAATGTACTTGGCGAGGACATCGGAGAATGTTCCTGTAAGCCTCTAACTGGGTGGTATAGAGACGGCTATTGTAATACAGATGAAAATGACCGCGGATCTCACACCGTTTGCTGTATTGTAACGGAAGAATTTCTTAACTTCGCTAAAATGCGAGGAAATGACTTGATGACTCCTGCTCCACATTTTAATTTCCCAGGCCTCAAGCCTGGAGACTCATGGTGCGTTTGTGCTCGCACATGGTTGGATGCTTTGAATAACGGAGTCGCCTGCCCAGTGGATTTGGAAGCGACTAATCAAAAAGCCCTTGAAATAATTCCATTGGAATTATTGGAAGAAAGAGCCGTTTGATTATTCTGATTCACCTGCATTTAACGCTAAGTATTTCTCTGCATCTTTCCTAAGGAAAGAAGCGTACAATGGTGGCAGTAACATCAAACTTGATACCAATGCGAGAATGATGGCCACCACGAAAACCTGTCCGAACAATTGAAGTGGAACGAGAGATGATAAATTCAGTACTGAGAAACCACCGGCCGTTGTCAGAGCGGCACCAAACATCGCTCTTCCTGTTGTAGCACTGGATTTTGTAACCCAATCCTCAGGAGTTCCGTGTGGATTGTGTTCTACTTCCTCTTCCAAGCGCGTTGTTAGGTGAACTGCATAATCAACTCCCAAACCTAGAGTCAAAGCGCCTATTGTAACCGTTTGCGAATTCAATTGGTAACCGGTCAATCCCATTATACCGTATACCCAAACAACCACTGCCATGAGCGGAATCCATGTTACAAATCCACGTGCGGCACCCTGAACGATGTCTTTTTGTCGTACGGAATTAATAGAAATTAGCATCAACAAAATTACTCCTGCAACCGTTGCAGTCGAAATTACTGCTGAATCGGCAACGTCTGCAGTTACCTTAGCAAGAATTAGTGACCTTCCTGATAATTTAGCTTCAAAATCACCTTGACTAAACTCTGCCACATCTGTTAATTTTTCACTTAATGCGACCTCGAAATCTACGGCATCTTGCCAATCAAGGGTCGCCGCTTGGAATGAGATGACCGTCTGCGAAGCATCTGAATTGAGATTACCACTGGAGATATTCCTGCCGTCGGCAGACATTAACCAATCTTTTAGAGAACTGTAAGCGGATTCATCAGATTCAATTTCTATCAACAATGAATCTAACTCTGGGTTTGAAATTCTTGATTCCTCTAAAACCGACCAAATACCTACAGGTACGCCATTGATTCCATCTGTCCCGTCTAGTTGTACAATTACCTCATTGTATAATGCACGACCCTCGGAAGAAATTACGTCACCATTTATGACAACATAGAGAGGTGCAGGACTGCTTTGGAATTCATCTGCAATCACCAAGAAATCTTGGACGACTGGAACTGAATCATCAAAATTATCTCTCGTATCAAAACCTACTTCCAATTGCTGGAACCCTAGCAACATCGGAATCGAAATGATTATTGTAACAGCGACTACCTTTACTGGAGTCTTTGTCAGGGAACCAATCCACTTTGAAACGGGACCGATTTCTATCTTTCCTGATTTTTCTAATTTTAGTTTCTTAGGCGGTATTATCATCATTAAAGCTGGTAATACAGTAATGCTAAGGATGTAAATGTAGAACAAGCCAATAGCGATTACTGTACCAAACGAAACAAGGAAAGCCTGTGTTGAAAATCTGAAAGAAAGGAACCCAACAATGTCAGTGAAAATCGCCACCATCAAGGCAGCAGATGTTAGAAGTGTACCTTTTCTAATAGCCTCCCTTCTTGCATCAATGCTGAAATCTTTTAGAGTTTCTCTATTTTGAGGATTATTCTTTTCTTCATCCAATAATTCTTCTCTTATCCTTGAGACCACGTGCAGACCATAATCCACACCAATTGCAAGTAGCAGAATTGGAATAGAGTTCATTGCGGCATTAAACGGCATCTTTAGGCCCAACAGAGTCAATAGACCTGCAGACCCATAAGTTGCTATTATTGCAAATACTGTTAGTGTGAGAACACTCGCAGTATCTCTTAAGCTTCGGAATTTCGTCCACAAAATAAATCCAAGTAGCAGTAAACAAACAGAATTTAGGATTCCTAATTCCTTTCCAAGATTAGCATTTTGGCCAGTCGCCAACTGTGAAAATGAAAAGACTGATACATCTTCATCACCGGTTTCTTCCCTTGCTTGTTCAAGCAAATCCGAGGCCCAAAGCGAAATTTCTTCTTGGACATCACCAATTACTTTCTTTTCATGAATTTCTGGGTCTGTAATTACTACAAAAGAGGTTAGAATTGGACCATCCGATTGCCATGGATTTTCATTATCCTCGGCAGGCAAATTAGAGATCATTAACTCTTTGTAATCGATGTATTGCATACCTTGTAGCACACCTAACTTAGCAGAAATTTGACCTGCATGTATAGCAACTAATCCAGAATCACTTCCCAATGAGGAAATCATTGTCTCAATTTCAATATTCAACGAAACTATTTCAGCTGAGATATTAGAATTATTATCTATTCTCTGAAGCCATTTGGCGGGTTCTATCGGCGCCCAATTTCGCAGTTCTTGAGAAGTAATGACTGATGGTGACGGTATCGTATCAATCATAGTTCCAAGTTCTAAAATCGAGGAATTACGAGTTTCATTGGTTGAAGTTGTAACTGCGTTTATTGCAATGCTTAGATTGTTTATCCACGGTAAATTGGAATCTTTGTCTTGAATTTTAGACCACTGAATGGCTGTGCTTGCCATTCCGTTATTAGGTTGAATACCGTACAGAGGATATTGATATTCTTCTAAATCACTATTCTCGAGAAGTATTGCTTCCAATATTGCCAATTTTTCCCAAGTTTCACTCTCGTAAAGGTCTCCTGATTCAATTCGATCAATAAACCGAATGAAGTCTATCGATGCTTGATACTCATCTTCAACCTCATTCAGAAGTTGTACTGTTTCATTATCAGGGAAGAAGGCATCTTCACTATTATCGAATTGAATGAACATAGCAAATGGTGACAATGTTAGTATGAAAACAAAGAAGATTACAACTGCCGTTTTTGGTTTATTTGCACTGAAAGTAGTCATCCCATCTAATACAGATTTCATCGCTATCGTTGTTGACAGGCGCTCTTCTCAGTTATATGCTATTGTTTTTTTTGAGCCGATGAAAACTGTTTTGATTTATGGTGCCGGGAGCGGGGCTTGAACCCGCGACCTTCGGATGTCTCAGACATGAGAAGGGGTTTTTGGTACGTCTCAATTAGTTCTTTTGAACTGCCCTATGAGTCCGACGCGCCACCAACTACGCCACCCCGGCATGTAGCCTGCCCACCGCCCTCCCCTCTTTGAAGAATGCGGAATATACAACCGAGATTTTCTAAAATTAACCACAGCCTTCATTCACTGTCAATATACCGCATGTACGATGGTGGACATCAATACGGCTCTGGCAGCTGCGGCAACCGAGAGGAAAAATCGCGGTGCTGGTCAAAAGGACCGCAAGAAAAACAGGTCCGGAGCCGACCTCGGAATCGAGTCCTTTGACCCAGTCAAACACGTCGCTAAAGAAAGAGCAGATACTGTTTCTATGTGGCTGGTCTTAGCTTTTGGATTTACTATTGCTTTATTGATGAGATATCTTGCAATGCCGTCTTCACAAGATAGTCCTGACCTGTTGTGGTTCCTTCCTATGATGTGCATCTTCCTCTTGCCATCTATTCACAGAGCAGTTCTTCCAGAAAAATTTGTCGAGCACTATACCAAAGGAACATGGTTTAAGGCTTCATTTCTTCATATTTTTACCTGGTTAGCGTTGACCTTCATTTTGACAAACGCACCGTTTGCAGATATAGTCGCACCACAGGTAGATTCAGGATGGGGAATGATTTCAGAAAATGATGAAGGATTTGATTTTGAAAAATCGAAAGCTAATGAAATCACAATTTTAGCAAATTACACTGGCACTCATTACCTTGTTTTGTCCTTCTCAGACAATGTTCTAGCATCTGGTGCAACTTACACAATTACCGCAGACTGGAGCGAAGATAATTTAGTGAATTCTTGGACGAATATTTCAGCCGTCGATTCCAATGCTCTAGATGATGTAAGAACCCACAAGTCAATCGATTATCCAGTTGCTGTGGCTATTCCTGAATCACTTGAAGTTGGAACATATGTTGTCGATATCGAAGTAGTTGAAGAGGGTGACCCTTGGACAAACACACGGACCGTTTCAATGAAACTTGTTGTCGAGGAAGTTCCCGAATTATCCGAGTAGTTGAGATAGTCTTGCTGTAAGAGCGTCTAACTGAATTGACTCCCCTCCACCCTCGACCAATCGAAAATCAATATCGGCCATTAATTCTGTAAGTTCTAACTTCTGCAATTCAGACAAGAAGTCAGCCCCGTATAATTCTCTGTGAAGTTGATTTACAAAGTCGGTACCTGCTAAACCATATCTGTCAAGTAGCTCTCTCAATCTTCTTCTAGCGGCGTGGAATCCATCTTGTCGGCAAGCCATCAAATATTGATGCAGAGATTCAGGTGGTGCGGTAGCGCTGGTTTCATAAATTAAGTCTCGAGAAACATTAGTCTCAAGAGCGGCGGCAACCTGTAGAGCAGTAATCGCTTTTCTTAGATCGCCCTGAGAGATTCTCACCAATGCTTCAGCAGCATCATTTGCTAGAGAAACACCTTCAGATTTCGCAACATCCATCACTTGATTCATAACTTCTGAATCCGGAAGAGGTCTAAATCTAAAAACGGCACATCTGCTTTGGATTGGTTCTATGATTTTACTCGAATAATTACAAGATAAAATGAATCTACAAGTTTGCGCATATTGTTCCATTATTCTTCTGAGTGCTCCTTGAGCATCGTGAGTTAACGCATCTGCTTCATCCAAGAAGATAATCTTGAATTTAGCGTCACCATATGGTGAAGTTCTCGCAAATTGTTTGACTTTCGAACGGATGCTTTCCAGTTTTCTCTCGTCGCTTGCGTTCATTTCAAGTAAATTATTCCTAAAAGTTTCACCAAAAACGTCTCTCGTTAGAGCCATAGCCGCCGTTGTTTTTCCAGTTCCCGGTGGCCCTGCAAAAAGCAAATGTGGAAAATCAGAAACCTTGGCATAAGAAGCCAATCTTTGAACTACTGAGGACTGACCTTTGATGTCGGAAACCGTCTGCGGACGATGCCTCTCCACCCAAAGTTCGCTCATCGGATACCGGTCAAAACTGGACAACTTTGAACCTTCGCTTCGAGCAAATATATCCCAATTTCATACAGCCACCCTACGGGTGGCTAACCGAAAGGAAACTATACCCCCTCCTTTGTTGATAACCTGAGCCAAATGTCATCTAGTGGAACCAACCCCCGGAAAATCGCAATTTCAATAACTTTAGTCATGATGTTTATTTTTGCCGATTTAGCATTACCGGAAGCCATTCCGGATTGGAAAGAAGATGTTTTAGAAGAGGAAAATCCGATTATGAAAACAACATCCTCGGTATCCGTATTCAAAGATACAATGATCGATTCTGCGACCCCGAATACAAACTATGGCTCTGAATCAGAGGTTGGTTTTGGCTCCAACACTTCCACTGATTCGAGAATACTAATTGAATTCAACAACAC
>JAPOHM010000026.1 GCA_029979405.1 Methanobacteriota archaeon | reverse complement strand
GCCGCCGCAGCTTCCACATTGGCCCCCTTCTCAAGCAGCAATCGCGCTACACCCCCATGTCCTTTTCGGCAAGCGATGTAAAGCGGTGTAGCTCCACCATTCTGGGCAGCTTCCACATTGGCCCCCTTCTCCAGCAGCAATCGCACAATAACCAAAATCAGTAACTGCATCTTCTGTTGAGTCTATCAGCAATATCCTGTCTGTGGTTAGTATACCCCTAACACCAAAATGATTGTTTTCGGTAAGACTCTTGAAGCCATTTGGAGAGGTATCAGAAGGGGCTTCAACTTCTACTTTGCGAATTTTCAGTGGCCTATTGTGCTGTAATTTCTCATTTGGATAATACATTTTTTGGATAATTTGTTCTGCATTATGTGACATATCTCCAGATACGAATTTACTTCTTGCCAAAGACTCTACTTTGTTGTGGTTAAACAATAGTTTTTTCTTTAATTTATCAGCGCCAGGGTCCTGAATTCTGTTAAATTCTCTTCTCGATGAAAACCCTTGATAGAATGGATTACCCATGTATGCTTTAGCTGCTGATGTGTGAGTTGTTGTTGTTGTTAATGAATTTAGTCCAATATAGCCATCATTACCGGTTGTGTTCGTCGAAATTCCACTCGCAGATATTGTAGTAGTTTTAGCTACAAATTTAGTATGTCCCTCGGTTGATAGTTTACCAATCTCTTTTGATTGGTTTGCATCCTTTGTATTTAGTGCAATGGCTTGCTTCTGTTTCTCAGTAGGGACCCAATTACCATCCTTCATTTCCCAAAACCCGTCATCGCTCTTGGCCGTCACGGATATGCTAAAATATTCTACATATATTGAATTATATCAAAAAAAAAAAGGTAAAATATTGAACTAAAGTAAATTAGCGCTTAAATGTGAAATACTGCCTCATTGAAGCACTGAGGGCATGTTACCTTGATCGGTCTAACATCAGGAATCCCCAGAGGGGCCGAACAAGATGGGCAAAGAATTGCTTGCTTTACATGAGATTGATTCATCCTTCCTTCTGTGGAAGGGTTATACTTGAGTCGATAATTTTCAGGATTGTCAAGATATTTGGGCCCAGTTGGGGCATTTTGGGCTTGAGAAAAGTCGACTTCCTCCTTGTATGCAACTGGTTGGAAATCTGCTGGTTCGGCTGGCGTTTGACTCATTCCTTCAGCTTTGAATACTGCAATCTCAGACTCTATTTGGGCCAATTGAATGCCGTGTGTTCTGCTTACTGCATCCATCTCCAACATTAAATCATAACCAGATAATCCTGCTAATTTTGCTAACACATCATTTGGCAGAGGCATAAGACGTCCGAATATGTTCTATCATAGAAAGGTCACGATTTTCAAACAAAATTATTTAATTCAATATTCTTAGGAAATTTGAACATTCAGATAATCTTCGGAAGGCCATGTCCTCTTCACCAAGATTGTGGATGTACTCCCCGAATAATTCCCCCGCTCCCTTGCCTGAAAATCCTATTCTATTTACCCAGTCTGAGGTAATCGAATTGAATAGCCCTAAAATGCCGGCCGGCGATGAGATAGACTTGGCCGATTTAAGAAAATTTATTGGAGATCATCAAGCAAACGATGGAAAGAAAGTTTCAGATTTAATCGATATTGAAAATTCGAGGCCCCTATTAATCGCTGGAGAGCTCGCTAACCCATACCGCTTATGTGATATCGATGCCCCATCAATGCCAATAATTCCTGTAAGAATCGAAAACATCTGTCGTACATGGGCAGATAATTTAGATGCAAGAGACGTTAATCCTGGTGTCCACCATGTAACAGTGGTGCGCTCTCCGGGCTGGTGGGAACTTTCTTACATTACACTAGTTGAACCAAAACAAATGAAGAGGATTGTTCAATGGTTGGATGGCAGTACTCCAAATACGTGGGCTCCAAAGCGATTGGCTGAAGGTATAATTCGACTAGAAAATGATTATTCTATAAAATCTCCAAGTATTGATGACATCTCATGGGATGGTGTAGAAGAGGTTGTCAATACTGAATTGCCAAAACCTAACGGGCCTAAACTCGATATGTCGACAATTGTCGTCCCAATTAATACTAAGAGTGGTTGTTACAATAGCAGAGGAAGAGTGATACGTTGCCAACATTTCTCACAGAAAGAATTTCATGATAATCTATTTCGTCGCGGTTCTTCTTTCCTGTGGTCTGATCTGTTAAACGTACTTTGAATTAGGGGGGCCCGGGGCATCCCCCCTTAGATGACTTATATTCCAGAGTCGTATTATTATTCATGAACGGGAACGGATCGCAAAAATCTGCCAGACTTGAAAGATTGAAATTTGAAATCATCGAATACATTTCAGTAAACCCCGGATGTTCTGCCGCGGACATAGTTTACCATCTTTCAAACACTAGAAAGATGAGGAATCACGGACTGACTTCGAGGAAAATTGGATTCTTTATTCCAAGGTATTTGAAGAACATCATTCATTTCAAACTCGATGCTTCAACTGGCAAGAGAATTTACAGCGTAGCATGAAAAGGTCAAATCGCATCAGGTTATCCCATTGATTAATGGGCGCACCTACTGCTGAAGACTTATGGCCTTCTCTTGATGAATCATTAGGTCGACAACCCTGCTTTCCAAGTGGAGATGTTTGGTCAGTATTACCAACCTTGAAAGGCCAAATGCTGGACATGTTAGCAGAAATTGGCTCGAAGGTCAGAGAAGACGTAAGTATCGATGATTCAAATGGCATCGTTCATATTTCTGAATCAGCAATTATCGAGCCGGGTGTGCACATAATTGGGCCCTCGTATATCGGGCCAAATGCCACACTCAGGCATGGATCATACATCAGGGAGTATTCGTGGATATGTTCGGGCGCTTTGGTCGGACATGCAAGTGAAACAAAACATAGCATTCTACTTCCTAATTCGAAAGCTCCGCATTTCAATTATGTCGGGGATTCTGTTCTCGGACCTGATGTTAATTTGGGTGCGGGGGTTAAATTATCTAATCTCAGAAACGATGGTAAAGAAGTACACGTAATCCTAAACGGAGTAAGAGTGCCCTCTGGACTAAGAAAATTTGGAGCGATAATAGGAGAAGGATGTCAATTAGGATGTAATGTAGTTACTAATCCTGGAGTTGTTTTGGGTATGCAATCTATGGTGATGCCAAATACAACAGTTACAGGAATCTTTTCCTCGGACTCTAAAATCGGGTGATTGAATGCTATTTGGCACCGACGGGATTAGAGGAATAATATGTGATTCCCCTAAATCAGATGACGATTCAATTACAGATTTACTGGAAAAAAGGTCAATATCTCCGAGATTTATGAGATTGGTTGGAGAAGCGCTATCGAGGTTTACTAAACCGAATTCAAACGTAATTATCGGGTGGGATGACAGACCAAAAAATTTCGAGTTAGCAAAAGCATTGACTATTGGCCTAAAACTCGGTAACTGCAAAGTTATCCATGCTGGGTTATGTGCCACTCCTGGTTTACACAATGCTATGTTAGAGACAACATCTGCTTTTGGATGTATGATTACTGCAAGCCATAATCCTGTGAGTGAATCTGGCATCAAAATTTTTGATGAACATGGGTTCAAAACCAATGTTGAAATTGAGCAAGATATTTCAGAACTTATAATACAAATTGCCGCCGAAGATAGAGAAGTAGACACTACTCACCTTGAGGAGTTAGAGAAACCCAATTCATCCTTCGATGCAGACAAAAATCATAGAGAGTTGATTTCAAGAAGATATTTGGAGTTCAAAGAAATATTTTCAGAGATACGTCCTCAAAAAATACTGCTAGATTGTTCTAAAGGAGCCCCTAGTACGTGGTTGGCTGATTTCTTGTGCGAAGTAGGGTTAGAAGCTGTTGAGTTATCATCTGCTTCTGAGGCGTTGAACAAAAATTGTGGCGCTGGAGAATTATCACCAACAGATTCCTGGTCTTGGGAAGAGGTCGGAAACAGTGACCACATATTGATTAAATCGTTAGAAGAAACCGAACCTGGGAAAATTATTGCCGCCGCATTAGATGGTGACGGAGACCGTTGTTTACTGATTGAATCTACAGATTATGGATGTCGAGTCATCGATGGCGATGAAATGGCAGACCATATTTTACGAGCAGCAAAAGGAAACTGGACCTTAGCGGCAAGTATCGAATCGGATTTGGCCTTGAGTGCATCACTCTCAAGGTTGACCGCCGATGTCAAATTTGTACAAACCGCTGTTGGCGATAGATGGTTATCAGATGCGCTAAAAAATACTACATCAAACAAGATTGGAGTAGAAGATTCTGGCCATATTGTGCTCTCCGCCCCTAATCCTAACGGCGGTCGATGCTTGGTCGGGGATGGTGCTGTAAGCCTTCTTGCTACTCTTTCTGCGATGGCGGTTTATGAAAAACCAGACAAATTTATTCGCGGTTTCAAGAAAAGGGTATCGATAAAAGATACGAAAAGAGAACGATGGGATGGCAAAAATTTACTTTCCAATAATGTTGAAAAAATTATCAAAAATTCTCTTGATGGTTTGCAAAGAAAGACGATTGCTGGGGAATCTAATCTGCTATTGTTGGAGGGGAGTGGAATCTCTTTCGGAATCAGAAATTCTGGAACCCAAGCGAAAACAAATGTATCCCTTAGACTTGCACCAAATATTAGTCCAGAGATTCCATTACAGGTCATGGATGATGTCATCAAATTCCTTACAAAAGAACTCGTATAATGAAACAAAATGGATAAACACCGATGTATGGTTCCTCAAGGCATGCAACCACAGCAACCACAACCTCAGTTTGTCAATACCCAAATGCCTAATCAAGGATTTCAGCAACAATATGTGGTAGGTGGAATGCCGACTGGAACGGTTGTTATGGGAGGATTACCAACAACAAATGCTCAGTTAGCACTAATCCTTTCAATTGTTTCAATATTTGCGGGCGGAATTTGCTTAGCAATCCCGTCGCTAATACTTGCTAATGGTGCTCTGAAAGTAACTAATCAAATTCCTGGCCACCCTGACGGACAACAAGCAAAAATTGCAATGATTATCTCGTGGGTAGTAATCGGCCTTTACACTCTGATTATACTGTTTTACGCTTTTTTATTGGCATCCCTAACCTCAATGCAAGTATAACCTTGTAATGAAATTTTTAAATTATGTGTTGGATATTTCTTGCTCATATTTCTGCCCCAACCAAGTGACCAACCCGAGCAGAGTTGCAGTCACTATGAGCATAATCAACACGGTAGATTCCGAGGCTCCTTCGAGTAGCAAGAAGCCTGCAACTATCCAAGCAATTACTAGATCTATTGCACCCATTATCCTCCATGAACGCCTTAGTGTTATGATTCCTATTAGCCAAGAAGTTGTAGAAAGTAATACAATCGAAGACATCAGTAGAACGGAGGATTGCTCATAGTATCCAAATGAGCCGCTTGGGATTAGTAAATGAGCGCAAAATAAAGTTGCTGCAAGCCAAACCTGGTTATTTGAAATCACAACATACACAGATGCGGTTACAGAAATCAGCCCTATTGCGATTATGAATGATGGAGTTGTTCCGTCTAATACCGTGACCCAGTTACCAAGAGCGTTCCAACTAAATGGTAGGAAAAGACCAACTCCTACGATAACCGCTGGCTGAATCCAGCGTATTGAATTCCTAACTGCTAAAAAGCATGCTAAAATTCCCGCTATTCCGAACGATATTACAACGACCATTGCAGACCATCCAAATCTTCCTGTAGCGCCTCTGTGGTCGCTAAGATCTCGCTTCAATCTCTCCGATTCTACCCATTCAAACAATAATACTGCCATTACCAAAAATATCTCTAGAGACCAAACCGGTACTGACCACGAGTATGTTGAAAATTCAAATGGTGATGTTTGAATTTTGTCAATTCCCATTAACGATGTTAGAATACGTGATGACATGAGTAAAATTACAATCCCTTCTAGAACTGAAGGAATTCTTAGGCCCAAGTCTCTTCTTCCTACCAATGAAATAAATCCAAGAATTATGAGAGCGCATAACAAAATGAGTAATTCCCACTGATAATCAAGTGTTACTCGCTTATCTCCTAACCTTCCTGCAACATGTATCAAGGTTAGCCCAGCCATCGAGATTGCCACGGGAGATTCGATGCCCATAATGTCTGGTAGATTCATGTTGACTTGTTGCGACCTCCAACGAGCTATTGCGATGAATAGGATTGAGATGAAAGATGCAACTGCTATTGACGTAATCGAAGTTGCAGAAATCCAAGCGACGTATATTCCAAACAACATTGTTACTAAGATAAATGAAATCACTATTGTCGGTTTATGCTGAATATCGCCAACTACCAAATCATATTCTCCTTCAGCGGATTTTCTTCTTGAACGTTTTTTCTGCTTTTCAGCAAGTTGAATTAATTCTGGGTCGATCATCCTTATTTTTGAATCGGGGTCATTTTCTAATTCGGAATTGATTTGTTTTTGTTCAATGTATTTTTGCATTCTTTCATTGCGTTTTGATACCTCTTTCATTCGGGAACGAAGATCTCCCTGGAATGCTAACCATGCTCCACACAATACAAAGTAAATACCTGTGACAACGGCTACTGTCGAATCCTCATACGAATTTGCGGTGATTGCGAGAATGATGATCACTGCGAGAGACATAATTGCTGAAGGAAGTAATTTCTCTAATTTGGAGGCTCTTGGTAAATACAATATTGAAATTGCAGTTATCGCTACAATTGCTGAAATTCGGAGATTTTCAATTCCTTCAGGCAGTATCGTACTTGTTTCTAATGGCCTTGTTATTGGCTGGTCCAAGGCAAAAATAAGTAAAATAATAGAAATAAATCCTAAAGTTGTAGTAATTAGATAATCAGGCATAATTTTGTTTTCGCTTGTTTCACTTCCCTCCATGAATTTCTGGAAATTTTCCTCAGCGTGCATCATTATCAGAATCGAGCAGAAAACTAAGACGCTCATCCAAATTGAAGAGTATCCAAATCTCCACTGCATGATAATTGCCGCAATACCCCAGGCGATGAGAATAAGCCTCGGAGTGCCTTGATGCTTGCCCATGAATATAATCACGGAATGAGATATCGCTAACGCGCTCATTACTGCAATTAATCCAATTGCAGGTAAGATATTGACATTGGTTATCATGACAATAGTAAACAGACTGAAAATAAACCCTATATTCCACAATTTGAGATAGCCACTATCTCTTAGCCTTGCGCTTAATTCTGACATGCCAGATAATTTCCCTGCAAGATTTACACCACTTTCACCCAAACTCAGATTTATAGGAACCTGAGAAAGCACTAACATTAACATGTAATATGATAAATCATATTGGTCGATATTAATTGGAATCAGGTCGTGTGAAATTATTTTGCTCTCCAGATTTCCTGCTAAGAAAAGAATCCATATCCAAGGTGCAATTACTGCAGTACCAGCAAGAGATGGTGAATCTCTTTGAAGAGAGAGCCACGAAAGACCGAGCCATACAATTGATTGTAAAATCAACAGATTCCTTGCACCATCATGGGTTTCCGCATTTACTAAAAGGGTTAACAAAATTACAATGATAATTGAACCTACCCAAAGTACATGATCTGATACCGATTGCTGATGGTTTAGAATCAAGATAACTGTGAGAATGGCGCTGATAGTTGCATAAATCGAATATGCGTCTAATATTGGTATTCCGATTAAACCTCTCACCATCAATATTAGGACGCACAATAGCAATGGTGCAGGCCATAGTACAAACGGAACTAACTTATTCCAATCGACACCGCGAACAACCAAATATGAAGGAGCAAATGCAGAGATGAGAAGTATCAATTGCGCCAAAGCATATCCGGTTTCAAGACGGTTTGCAGCTATTGCTAACAACGCTCCAATCATTCCAAGACCAACTGAAACTGACCAAAGTCCAGGCTTACCCAGACCCATCGAATAAAATGCTGAAGAAAACCAATTTTCTTCTTTGGCGAAACGCGTAGCTGTTATTGAATTGATACTGGTTACTGCAAACATCAGTATAAACAATAATAATTCATCTTCAAACGGCCGAATTTTTATCGAGAATATTTCCCAATTGTTACTTATTGCATGTACTCCAATCCACAGGTAAGAAACTGCAATTCCGAGCGATGCAAGATTTCCTGATTTTCTGAAATAAGCAAGTCCGTGAAGAAGTAATGTTCCTATTGCAATCATTATTGCAACCCCTTCCTCGCCGTATGGTTCACCTGCTGCTGAACCTATTGCAAGAAGAACGATGGTAGCTTGAGTAGCAATTGCATCATCATCATGTCTTTGTGCTATTCCAATGTTCAAAGCGACAAGGCCAAGAAGACTCAACCCTAACTGGGTTTGGGTTATCCAATCCCAGGAATGCATTGAGATTGCTAAACCATAGAGTAGTTTCATCGAAATAATTACCCATGTAACACCTAGAATGTGCATTTGGTTTTTGGGAATCCATATTTCCCCAAGCCATAGGCCAAATAGTGCCATCGACAATAATCCAACTGTAGCGAGAGTTGGGCCGAGTGTTAAACCTACAACTGCACCAATCGCTGACCAAACGACTACCATTGCAACCATTAGCCCAAAGTGAAGTCTTCTCTCACCTTCAACGGCATATTCGGTCACAGTGTCTCTTTCTGGGGGTTGGTCAACATTACCGTCCCTGTTGATCTCGCTTTTTACCTCTTTAGTAAACAATTCAACGACTTCGCCCATCGCTTCATCAACTTCCTTTTCTGTAGTTTCTTCTGCAATGGTTTCATCCTCTACAGATGATATCAGGAAATTATCAAGGTTAACACCAGACGCTTTTTGGAATTTCTTCTTGGAGATGAGTTCGTCCTCAGACTCTTTCTCCATATCATCACCTCGATACTAACGGCTTTCAATATCTCGGTTTCAAATTCAGGAAATGGGGGATTTCTTGGACTGTTTTTATGTTTTCAAACCGTAAGGGACAAAGAGTACTTTTGGCTGGGGATGGTATGGCGAATAATGTAGGTGACCCGTCGGGTAACCTCTCAGATAGCGGCATAAATACTGATGCCAAAATATACTGGAATTTAGACAATTTATTGCTAATCGACCTTGCAGTCGAAAGAAATGAGGGTTTTCTTACAGCAGATGGTGCATTAGTTACGGAAACCGGCGAAAGGACCGGACGCTCACCAAATGACAAATTCATTGTTGAAGAAGCCACAACATCGGGTGATGTAAATTGGGGAAAGGTGAATGTGTCGATCGATGATGATTCATTTGAAAGATTGAAGGCTGAGGTGATAAATCACCTGTCTTCACGAGAATCCCTATTTGTTCAAGACCTATTTTGTGGAGCAGAAGAATCCGAAGCTCTACAGATTCGAGTTATCAACGAAAACGCTTGGCACAATGCGTTTGCTAGAAACATGTTTGTCAGACCTACTGCAGAACAGTTGGAAAACCACTCACCAGAGTTTACTGTTTACCATGCACCTCACTACGAAGCGAATGATAGTTCGCTAAACTCACAGTGTTTCGTAATTGTAAACTACCAAAAGGGGGAAGTAATTATCGGAGGCACAAGGTATGCTGGAGAAATTAAGAAATCCATCTTTAGTATCATGAATCTTATTCTGCCAAAGAAAGGCATTCTACCTATGCACTGTTCAGCAAACACCAATGGCGAAAACACCGCTGTTTTCTTCGGACTTTCTGGAACGGGTAAGACAACGCTTTCTGCGGACCCTAAGCGAGAGCTAATCGGTGATGATGAGCACGGTTGGGGTGCTAATGGAGTGTTTAATTTTGAAGGCGGTTGCTATGCTAAACTCATAAACCTCTCAGAAGAAGACGAGCCTGAGATCTTTGGTACAACAAAGAGAAAGGGCACAGTTCTAGAGAATATTGGCGTAGATGAAAATAATATTCCCGACTTCTCTGATACGAGTAAAACCGAGAATACCAGAGGATCTTACCCAATCGAATTCATAGATAATAGAACTGCAGATAGTAAGGGCGGTCATCCTCAAAACGTGATTTTCCTAACCTGTGATGCGTTTGGCGTATTACCTCCAATAAGCAGGCTTACGCCATCCCAAGCGGCATACCACTTCATTTCAGGATACACTGCTAAAGTAGCTGGAACTGAAATTGGTGTAACAGAACCACAGGCCACATTCTCTGCTTGTTTCGGTGAGCCATTCATGCCAATGCACCCAGGAGTTTATGCGGACTTATTGTCGTCAAAGATGGATGAGCATGGTTCAACGGCTTGGCTCATTAACACCGGCTGGTCAGGTGGACCATATGGCGTCGGTAATCGAATGAAAATCAAATACACCCGAGCAATGCTAAACGCGGCACTGGATGGTGATTTAGACAATGTTGAGTACATTGTTGATGACCGATTTGGGTTTGAAATTCCAACCTCATGTCCAGGCGTACCTTCTGAGGTATTGATTCCTAAACAAACGTGGGAAGATGGACAAGCTTACGACGTTACAGCTGATAAATTGGCGAACATGTTCAATGACAATTTCAAAAGATATTCCGATGGAGTTTCCGCAGATGTAAATGCGGCCGCTCCTCAAACTCATTGAGAGTTACATCGCAAGGGTCATCAATGGCTTTTGATTAGCACTTACCATGACCGATGTAATTATGTCAACAAGCGCTGGAAATATTCGAATTCACCTCTTTACAGAAGAAGCACCAGAAACCACTGGAAATTTCTTGAGATTGGTCGATGAAGGGTTTTACAACGGACTTCATTTTCACAGAGTTATTGAACAATTTATGATACAAGGCGGATGCCCGCACTCAAAGGACCCAATGAGCAGAATGGCTGGTACAGGAGGCCCAGGTTGGAAGATTCCTTGTGAAGCAAGTGCCCTTTCAATGCAACATGACAGACCTGGAATTTTATCCATGGCAAATGCTGGAAGAGACACTGGTGGTTCCCAATTCTTCCTCACGACCGTCGCCACACCTTGGTTAAATGGTAACCATGCAGTATTTGGTGAAGTCGTAGAAGGGATGGATGTCGTTCAATCAATCGAAGGTTGCCAGAAACTGCCTGGTGACAGGCCAGCACAGCCACAGCAAATTATTGCGGTAACTAGGGCTTGAGGTGCACTAAATGGTTCGGCTCGCCATCCACGGTGGAGCCGGTGGAGATGGGCCATGGAAAGGCCCAACTGATTTAGACCCACAAAGGATTGCCTGCATGAGGAATGTTCTTACGAAAATTGGAACACTTTTGGAAAACGGTATAGATTCTACCGAAGCTGTGACATTAGCAGTTGAAATGCTTGAAAATGAGCCATTATTCAATGCCGGAATTGGCTCAGTATTAGCCGCAGACGGAAGCGTAACAATGGATGCAAGCATCATGAGAGGAGAAGATAGTGCCGCTGGATCAGTCGTTAATGTAACAAAAATTCGTCATCCTATTCGTGCGGCAAGACTGGTATTAGACAATAATTGGCCGGTGATGCTAAATGGTGTCGCTGCTGATGATTTTGCAATAAAGAACGGTGTTGAGAAAGTCGAACAGGCTTGGCTAATAACAGATTTACGAAAGGCACAGTGGCAAAAATGGAAAGATGCAAAATCAAGACCAGGATCTACCGACGAAGATGATTCTGCTATGTTAGACCATGATGAAGGGATGGGGACTGTAGGCGCTGTTGCAATTGATAAAAACGGAGTGTTAGCCGCCGCAACAAGCACTGGTGGTATGACTGGAAAACCTGACGGTCGAATTGGAGATACACCAATCATTGGAGCAGGTACTTGGGCTGATAAAAAGGTCGCAGTCTCCTGCACAGGAGTTGGTGAAGCTTTCATCAGAACCTGTGCGGCGCATGAGGTTGCGACAAGACTACGGCTTGGTGAATCACTAGAAGTTGCATGC
>JAPOHM010000238.1 GCA_029979405.1 Methanobacteriota archaeon | reverse complement strand
GTGACAAGCAATTGCTTGATTTCTCCGGTGTATTCGAGGATAAATTCTTGAGACAATCAAGAGATGAAGACCGTTCTATAGACGAAACTCTGGACTTGTGCTGGACATTGATGTCAGAAATCGACACCAAGTATTTGGTAAGACTTGACCAGAAATGGATTGAGAAATACCACCCTGACAACAGAGCTTGAAACCGTTGCGAGATTTTAGGAGGTAAATCAAATGGCACTGGATATCAAACCAACCCGAAGCGAATTGATTAATCTCAAGCGTAGAATCAAGCAGACCAAAAATGGTTACAAACTTTTGAAGATGAAGAGAGACGGTTTGTTTCACGAATTTAGGACCCTTCTATCGGATATGATTCAAGCAAAGAGAGAGCTTACTGAGTCTTATGTTCTAGCAAAATCTCGTATCGATCTTGCAAACGCAATTGAAGGAGGATTGAAAGTAAAATCTGCCGCAATCGCTAACTCATCTTGTCCTGAAGTTGAGGTAGAGAGGAGAAATATCATGGGAGTTGTAGTGCCTTCGGTCTCTGGAACTAACTTGAAGCAGGCCTTCGGTGAGAGGGCAATTGGATTTACAGGTTCTTCACCTTACATCGATGAAGCGGCGGATTCTTTTGGCAATTTAATTGAGAGAATGGTAAAAGCCGCTGAAATGGAAGCTACACTCAAGAGATTATTAGCTGAAATTGAAGCAACCAAACGTCGTGTAAATGCTTTAGAATTCAAGGTTATACCAGAACTTGAAGAAGCGAGAGTATTCATTCAACTAAGATTAGAAGAAATGGAGAGAGAGGAAACATTCCGTCTCAAGCGTTTCAAAAACAAGTGATATTATACCCGATTGATTCATTGAGGACGGGTAACCCCCCACCAAGTAACGGGGAATTGATATGACTGAGGCCGAAACTATCTCTGTCCATGCAAAATCATGGAATAACAGAGAGTTATTTCACTCGATTTTATCAAGATATTGTGTTGTTCTTGAAGACCTTGGTGGGCGCAGTCCCACATACCTCATATCAGAAAAAAAAGGTCAAGACATTCATGATGTCTTGGAAGAAATCAATAATCATCTCAAAAAATTGGGATATAGCGCAAGGCTTTTTCCGGATGAACCGTGGATTATTCAGTTAATTCCAGATCCAAGATATCAGTGGCCATCTCCAAGATTCGTTATCTCGATGTGGCTCATATCCCTCATAACAACCATCTATGCGGCTGAGAAATGGATGAATTCTGGAAGGCCTGTCGGTGGGTGGTTTGTTGAGAATGCATCACTAGATGCAATGGTTGGATATACTCTTCCGATATTTTTGACACTACTAATCGCATCACACATACAAAGGAAAGTTGCAAAAAATCACGGCGTACATTTACCACACATTTTCCCTATTCCTGGACCAGCGATGATTTGGTGGCCTTTCGGTATGATAGGATTCGCATCATTACCACGAAGTGATGCACGTTTGTGGCCTGATAGATCATCACTAGGTAATACCGGTCTCTCTGCACCTTTTGTGATGGTATTATCCGGTATGGTGCTAATTTTTGTAGGACTGCTTTTGACTCCAGAAATAGTAGTGATAAACTCCGCGCCTTTCGTGGTCGAGTTACCATTTTTAGCAAATATATTAGCTCTTATTTTAGAAGGGGAGAGATCGGTATTCCTCAAAACAGCATGGGCGCATCCATTTACGAGGGCAGGAATGGCTCTCACTTTCTTTGGTTGGATTGCATTATTACCGATTCCAACCCTACCTGGCGGTAGAATACTGATTGCGAGAATG
>JAPOHM010000054.1 GCA_029979405.1 Methanobacteriota archaeon | reverse complement strand
CTACATCGATTCCTGAAAGAATGTTGATACCCACATATTGTTGTGCTAGACCCTGAGCCACAACTTGTACATCGGTTCTTGGCCCATTACTCGAACCGAGATATAAATCGATCTTTCCTGCTTTAGTACTGGTTGGAGAGACCAGCATGAAGTCATCGTATCCGTCCTCATTAATGTCTCCAGCAGGAGCAATATTCGCACCCAATAACGCGTTTGAGAATGTCCCTTTAGTCGACCAGCTTGTCGCGGCTCCAGTTACTGAACCAGACCACATGTGGACTTTGCCTGAATGGTAAAGGCCTGTGTCTGCAAATAATTCACTTACCACAATATCGTCAAATCCATCGCCCTGAATGTCGCCGACAAACGCCATTGATACGCCATATAACCTACCTTGAGTAGCTACTGAATGGGTATTGACAACTGAAGTATTGATTCCATTTGCATCTCCGTGGAAGAATTCAACGCTGGAGTAACCAGTCGGAGAAGATTCAGTCCCAGTGTTGGAAATAGCAATGTCAAGATAGCCGTCTCCATTGATGTCGCCTCCTGCTGCAATTTGACGTCCAAACATTGGCCCATAATCTGATTGTGTTAAGTTAGAGGAGTGAACCATAGCAGTGCTATTTCCTTTGAAAATCATAACTAAACCTGTTTGGGAAAGGGAGGGTGTTGTAGGGTGAGTGTAAACGACTCTGGATGAAACTATGGCAAGGTCTACACAACCATCTGATTCTACATCTCCTAGAGAGGTCAAGGACCAACCAAGGCTGTCGTTATCCTGAGATCCGTTAATCGCCCACCATTCCGCTGATTCTACACCTGCTGATGAACCGAGTCTAATTGAAACATGACCTGAGTTGTTGGCTGAGTTTCCTGGCTCGCTGGATGCTAAATCATCTATACCATCACAGTTGAAGTCTCCGGCGGCTAGACCTGTTCCAAGGCCTGAATTGGAATATTGGCCAACCAATACTTTGTCAGGGAACTCGCCAACTCCCGCTGATGAACCATAGTGAATCGAAATTGTACCATTACCTTCTGGGTCTGAATATGCGATGTCTGACTTCCCATCGTTGTTGAAATCACCTGAAACAACAATTCCTTCAGGTGAATCATCGTCATATTGAATCTGATATTTAGGAGATGGTTCTAACCTTCCCGTATCTTTTCCTGCTAAACTTCTCAGTAGCGAAATAGAGTTGTTTCCAGTTCCATCCGAATTTGAATAGACAATCTGCTCAATGTTATTCGAATCTAAATCCATTCCAATAGCTTCATCGATTGTAGAACTTCTTGCAAGAACTTGTCTTACTTCATCTGTTGAGTTATACTTCACAAGCCTAAGTTCCCCTTCTGCTGTTTGAGTGTAGACTACGTGGAACCAGTCATTTTCGTCTATTTTGAACTCGATATCAGAACCAATTGGACCGATGTCAAGCACGGTATGATTCCAAAATGCTTTGTTGAAATAAAGATGCCTCAGTGAATTATCAACGTCTTTGAACATGATGTGCGTTTTATGTTCTGAATCAAATTCTAACTTCAAGCCTGAAGAAAAGATATCTTCAACGATGGTCCTAATGTGCCAAGTTCTTTGTTGATATATCGCATTTTTTTCCGCTAATCTCGCAAGTCGTAAATCGTCCTCAACATTGTACACAATCTGAATTCTTTCATTTTCTGCGACTGATAACGCACATTCGTCAGCAGTCTGGCCTGAAGATAATGTTTCTACCATTATCGTATCAAAAGTACCGTTTATGTGGAGGGTGTGTAGTCTGATATCTGAAGCATTAATCGAACATCCAAAACCTGTTCCTTCCTCTGTAACATAGAAATCAACCGGTTTGTTAACATTGATTCCTCTCGTGGTGAGTTCCCAGTAATCCAAAATTGATTCTCCTCGAACATTCCAGTTTTTGCCATCAATGGATAATGAATCTCCAGCCAGTTCGTGGCCCGAACCGGAAGAAAAGCCTACTGCGTTTGATTTTTCACTTTCAGTTTCCAAATTTGGGGTTTCGAAATCGGTTAATAATGGGGACATCAGTTGGGCCAAAAAAACGACCAAAACCGCAATCGTAAGTTGAGATTTTTTGCGACCCATGTTACGCTGATAAATCATAACCTACATTACTATTGTCAAAAAATGCTGAATCGGCCCCCTATAGGGGGCCGTAGAAATCCAACCAACCAAACTACTTGAAAAAATATTGATTCTCCACTGACTATGGGCGAAGAAATTCTGGTAGTTGGTAATGGGAAATGGGAGAGGACCCCTCTTTTTGAAAAACTAATTTCAAAAGCTGATTTCATAATCGCTCTCGATGGAGCAGCTGATAAATTCGAGGAGTGGGATGTTGTAGTTGGAGACATGGATTCTATCAAAACAATTGGAGACCACGAGATTGATAAAAATCAAGATAATTCCGACCTTTCAAAAGCACTGGAAAAATATCCCGTTTCCAGTGTGTTTGGAATCGATGGTGGAAGATTAGATCATAGAATAGGTGCATTTGTTTCACTAATCGAAACCGATTCTGATGCAATTCTATATTTCGATGGATGGAGGGCCTGTAGAATACCAGATGTTGGGAAAAAATTCCACCTGAAGGTGGGTTCTAATTGCGCTCTTTTTTCATTAGGAAATTCAAAATCTGTAACTATTACCGGCGTAGAATATCAACTTGAAACTCAAGACCTGAAAACCGGCACAATTGGCTTGGGAAATACGGTTACAAAACCTGAGGTTTTTGTACAAAAATCAGAAGGTGATTTGTTGTTTATTTGGGAGGAAAATGAGCTCTGATAAATGAGGAAAATTCTTCCTTTCCATTCCATTTTTTTGCTCTTTCGTCTACTCTAGAAGCCTCAAGGGTTGCATCATAACCACCCCAATCTTCTATCAGTTTCAATTTCCAAGCGGCTCTTGCAGCATGGCCAGGAAGTAATGTTCTCCACATTCTTGGAATCCGACCGGGAGTAATTAGATTCACTTGGTCAACAATTGAAGTCGTACATGTCTTCGAGAATGTGTGGTACCATTCTGGTGAAGAGGCAAGTTGATTTGCTCTATCACATAACGCATTGAATAATGCCTTATCCTTACCTGGGGGTGCCTGAACTCTGTATAGATGGACTTTGTTTCCTCGTATATTGGTTCTAAGATGGAGTGCGTCCGATTCAGTAGCAACGAGTAGATACAATTCATATGCTCTCCAAAGGCCATCCCATGGATTGTATCTCTCCCCCACTTCCCTTCTAGTTTCAAATGAGAATGTAATGTATTGGCCATTCTTAAATTCAAATGTTAACATTGTATGAGCCATTGCCCTAATTTTATGGAAGTGGTCAATGACAAACCAAATATCGACTATTTCGTTCAAGTTGACTTTGATGTTACTCCATTTGTCATCGTGTTCACGCTTACTTACCCAAGTGAAATCTCTGACGTTTTTTAGTGAAACAGTTGAACCCTTGAAGGTTGCAGTGGTCAATTTTGCACAGTCAGCAACCCAATCTCTTTCCAATTCTGGATTTTGCATCTTGGCAATTTTGTATTTATCCCAAAAAATCCTAATTAAAACGATGAGCAACGAAATTCCGCTAAGTATCATCGTCCAAAATGCAATGTCTCGGAGCAAATCACCACCTCTTCCATGAATCAGATAGTCGGTCCCACCAATCTAATTCTCCGTCTGTATGCTTTCTCCAAAGCATTCCGTTTTCATCGGTGTGCGTAGGAAGACCCTCGGGGTCTGGCTGTATTTCATCTCCTATGATGCCAGATATCAAATCGTCAGCCGTACCTCGTGACATAAAGATGAAAACTATGATTCCAAGGATGACTGAAATTCCAATTACGCCATAAAATCCAACTTTCGTAGTTTCAGTGTTCTGCCCTTTGGATATTACAGGAGCTTCCTCGCTCTCTGATGATAGTTCTTGGTTTGTGTAGCGGATTAGCATCTGTCCTTCAGTGGTGCTAATTTGTTCGTTATTTGTTACCTTTAACAGTATCTTGTAAACACCCGCTTCCCACTGTGAACAGTCAATATTGCTAACGTTTGAAGCCATACCTTGAGAGGGTGAAATACTCCACTCCTTTTCAAACATCGAATGGTCCTCACCATTGGCAGGTACGTGAGAGATAGTACATGGCGTTCCTGTATTATCTCCATCGCCAGATAATTGTATTGAAAATTCTGGCGGTGGCTTATTTTCAATTCTCAATTCCAAAACATCAGATGCTGTCTGTCCTAAACCATTCTGATAAGTCTCTGAAATTTCATAAGAGCCCGCTGGCCAATTGCTACAATCCAATACCGTTTCAGCATCTAATACCTTAAACGGGGTTCCAGTTATTGATCTTGTACCAGAAAAACCCCACCTCGGGCCGGTTTCATCGTAAAATGTTCTGTGTATTTCACAATGGTCACCTGTCTCCATCACCTGATTACCGTTTAATTCTAATGATACCTCAGGAACCCTCAGTGCTGGACTTAGATCAAAACTTCCAATATTGATAATCTTTAGCAATCTCCCTTCTGAATCGCTTATCTCGAGTGAGAGGTAGTGTTCACCTGTCGTCCAAGAATCGTATGTCAACGAAGCGTTTTCTTGATTTATCACCTGTATGAATGCGTCTTCTTTAACGCTGATTCCTTGGTGATCACCGATTAGTGTTAACAATAAATTAGCATCTCCTTGTGTAGAATTGATTACAATTACTACCCTTACTGCATCCACTATTCCGTCCTGATTAGAATCAAGAGTGTCATTTCTAATCGCCACTAAATTTAGTCCCTCTGATTCGAATGGGTCATCATTGTTATCTGCGACTGCAGGGATTGAGAACACACAGGTAACGATTAATAACGCACAAAAAATACTACGAATTATCTTCACCTCCTTGCTTAGAAACTCCGGTTTCCCTGACAAATGATTCAGCTGATTTTGAAGAACGGAATACTATCGCTAAACCTGATGCAATAAACATCACCGAACCAAGGAGTAAGTATGTCAACCAGCTTCCTGCTGGATTTTCTCCAATTGAAGCAATGGTTGAAGACCAGCCACCGTATTCATCAGACCATCCATCTCCATCTGAATCTACGCAACCTTGCAAATCCTTGGTTGAAGTTCCGCTTACATCTGGACAATCATCTCTTTTAGCGCCCATAGAAACATCACCGAAACCGTCCTCATCGGAATCCTGCCATTGTAGCCTATCCGTTGGGAAAGCATCTGCAGTCCCCCAAGGTGAAGCAGGCCAGTTTTGTGTTGGGTCTGACCAACCATCCCCGTCTGAATCCCTACAACCTAATCGGTCAAAGAATGAATTACCACGCTCATTTGGACATGCATCGCCTTCGTGTCCATCTACGTTATCTCCGAAGTTATCGCCATCTGAATCTCTCCATTGTGAAGGTTCGTGAGGGAAAGCGTCACCGAGGTCAGACCAACCATCTCCGTCCGTGTCTTGACAACCCCAACGGTCCCCGCCTTCGGTTGGGCCAATCGAAGTTCCGGGAATATCTGGACAGATGTCTGCTTTTGTACCGGTTGGATTGTCACCGCGGCCATCTCCGTCCCTATCATGCCACTGTGTTGAGTCTTCAGGATACGCGTCTCCAATACCGCCTGGGCTTGCAAGCCAGTGTGTTGTGGGATCCGACCAACCGTCTCCATCAAAATCTGGGCAGCCCCAACGGTCCATCGTAGATTCTCCCGCGGTTGCGACACAACCGTCTCCTCTCCAAGCTTCCCTCCAAGTGTCACCATCGAAATACTCGACGTTGTCACCAAATCCGTCCTTATCGGTATCATGCCATTGACTTAGGTCGTTAGGGAATGCGTCAGCAAAACCATCAGGATGTGCTACCCAAAATAAATCTGGATTTGAAAAACCATCCATATCTGAGTCCAAACAGCCAAGTCGATCTGCCCAACTTATCCAGCCACTTTCGACCTCTTCGACACTACTATTAGGGCAAACATCGGCTTCAAATCCAGTTAAGTTATCACCATAACCATCCCCATCTGTATCCCGATACTGACTCGGAATTAACGGGAAATCATCAACTTGTGTAGCACCATATGACTGATTGTCTCCCCAACCATCACCATCTGAATCAAGCCACTGTGACGGGTTATCTGGGAAGTCATCTACCTGTAAAGCCCCTTCAGATTGGTTATCACCCCAGCCGTCCCGGTCTCTATCTGACCACTGCGTTGGATTTTCTGGGAAAGCGTCAGCCCCATCACTTGCAGTCCAGTTTGCGTCTGGATTAGACCAGCCGTCGGCATCACCATCGGGGCAACCAAATCGGTCTTCGCTAGAAAAACCCGTAATGAATGGACAAGCATCTGGTTCCGTAGCATTTCCATACCAGATTCCTATAGACCAATTTTCTCTTGTCTGATTCCAGTCTCCATTCGCCCAGTTATCTCCATATCCATCTGAGTCCGTGTCGTTCCATTGACTTGGCTCAAATGGGAATGCATCTGCCATTCCAACCGGATGAGCGTACCAATTTTCCACTCCATCTAGACCGCCCGGGTCAGCATCTGACCAGCCGTCGCCATCGGAGTCAAGACATCCGAATCGGTCGTTATCTGAGTAGCCTCTCCTGTAAGGGCAATGGTCACCTTGGTAGCCATTCAGATTATCGCCGTAGCCATCATTATCTGAATCTAACCACTGGGAAGAATCATTTGGGAAGGCGTCTGCTCCGTTAGCTGCGCCCCAACCTCCATCAGGGTCTGACCAACCGTCTGAATCTGAATCTGGACAACCCATTCTATCGTTTGTGGAGGCTCCCTGAATTGTATCACAAGCATCGTCCGTGTCGATGAATCCATCTTCATCAGTATCTCTATTTGCTTGGTTAATTGATGGAGTTAATGTATAATCTAGGCCATCGTTACACCATGAATTCTTTCCTTTGATTTTGGCATAAACATAACCAGCGGTAAAGAGGGTTGTCGACAGGGTAGTAGAGGAACTAGAATCATCTAATGCCTGAATTGAAATTTGCGAACCTTGAGAATCATGAATTGAAAAATCTGCTTCCCATCCATCTCCCGGGCACCACCAAGCAGGATTATTCATCGAACCTGAAAAACCAATTTGAATTATGTCGCCTTTGTAACCGTAAATCTTCCACCAATCGGTTTCATCTGTAGGGGCACAACCATCATTGGAACAAACATAACCGTTGGATGAGACACCATTTGTCAATCCGTTTGCAGATGCTGTGTCATTATCTGCTTTCGCAATTGGTGCAAATGAAAGTAGCGAAATCGCGAGGAAGAACGCTAGAAATCTAGTGCCTCGCATGACTACCCATTAGGTAACTTAGTTTTGAAAACAACGATTCATGGTTTGCTTTCTTTCTTTGAAATAGCACGTTTGAATATTCTTTCATAATCCAATGCGTTGTGTTCATATGTGAACTTTGAGAGCACCCTCTCCCTCCCTAATTCAGCCTTTTCCTGCGTTGATGAGTCTTCCAACATCTCATTTACACATTTTGCCAACATAGCTGGATTACCTCTCTCGAATAATCCCCCTACGGTCTCATCAACCATCTCGGTCAAGGGTTCCTGAGAAACAGTAGCAACTGGCGTACCGCTAGCAAGTGATTCTAAGGGAATTAACCCCTGTCCTTCGTAGTATGAAGGATATACAACAAGGTCGGCAGATCTAAAATGCTGAGATAATTCCTCAAAAGATAAACTGCTTTGGATGTAAATTGAATTTGAAATACCTAGTTTTCTAGCGGTTTTTTCCATACTTTTCTTCATATGGCCCCTGCCGACTATTACTAATTTTGCTCCTGGATTAGAACTCAAAATTTCGGGGAATGCTCGCAGTAAAGTCATGTATCCTTTTCTAGCAACTAATCTGCCAACCGCCAATAGCATTGGGCTTGATGTTTCGCTTGAATAATTCAATGCGGGCTCATCCCCGCAATCATACATTAGTCTGATTTTTTCATGAAGTAACTGTTCTGCTTCGTCATCGATATTTGGAGGTCTGAACACTTTGTGATCACATCCCCACAAAACGACTTCACAATCGAAATCATCGTTGGGATTGTACCATCTTTTGAATTCCTTTAGAGTTGAATTTGAATTTGCAACACAAATACTTGATTCCAATACTCCTGCTCTCTCAAATTTTGAATAGTATCCTCCTGTCAAGAGTATTGCAAGGTCGTTTGGATTTTTCCATGTTGCAGATTCCTTTGCAGCAGCTGCCCTCTTCACACCCTCACGCTCTCCTATCCACGAACCGTGTAAACATGACACTACAGGTGCAATGTTTTCTTCAAGCCACCTAAACTCCTTCCTCTTCCAAGATACTAGGGGCAGGTGAGCGTTTATGACATCGATTTTTTTCATTGCATTGAGGCGTTTGAGAGCTTTTATCGAACTTTTTCCGTATGACCTCGTGAAGGCCATCGG
>JAPOHM010000114.1 GCA_029979405.1 Methanobacteriota archaeon | reverse complement strand
GTGTTCGACTGTTTGAGTCAAAACTGACTCCGCAAAATCTCTGACCATCTCGCGAACCATCTGCTGTTCATCTGTCTCCTCGAATCGCATAAAATCACCCAGAAAGCAATAGCATTTGAGGAATGCCCTATACCGTCTAAACTGTGATTTAGGGCACCGTGTTAAATATTACTTGTTTTACGGCGCCACGAGGTTGTTGACAATGGAAGACGACATCATGGAATTTGGAGTTGCACACGATAGAAAATATTCTCGAGACCATTTGTGGTATCAAGAGAAGGATGAAAGACTCGTGATAGGAATATCAGATTTTCTTGCTTCCGATATTGGAGAAGTTCTGAGAGTTATCCTACCACACGCTGAAACTGAAGTAGATGAAGAGCAAAGCTTGTTCTCAATTTGGACTGCTGAAGAAAAACTAACCTTCCCAAGTCCTTTTGCAGGAGAAATTGCCGAAGTTAATGGAGAAGTAGAAATTAATCCTGAACTGATAAACGACTCAGCATACGACTCAGGTTGGATTATCATATTGGACCCGCATGACCACGATATGGAAATGTTGTTGGATGCTGACGAATACGTTGAGTACCTCGCTGAAAACTGATTGGCATTATCACAAAATGCCTTGAGTGTGTTAAAAATGGACCTTGATAGACACGATTTCCAATTAGATGAATTGGTTGAAAGAATCAAAGCACACGACAATCGACTTGTTGCTCTTCAAATTCCTGAAGGACTGAAGATGCAAGCGTTAGAGATGATGGACAAAATAGAGGATGAAACCTCTGCGAAGGTCATCTTAGCTGCAGATCCGTGTTACGGAGCATGTGATTTAGTTCATGACAAAATGAAACTAATGGGGGTTGAGTTGGTAGCACACATGGGGCATTCTCAAATGAACATCGATTCAGGAATGCCTACTCAATTCATCGAAGTAACTTACGATGGAGACCCTGCCATTGACCCTGTATTACCGATTTTAGCACAACACAAGGCGATTGCTGAGCATCGTCTAATGCAGTCAAACGACTCAGATTTGAGCGAAGAAGAGGCTCAAGAGAAATTTCTTGATGCTGTTGGACGCATAGCTCCTTTGAAAGGTTCAAAACTTGGTTTGGTTGCTTCAATACAACATTTACACCTAATTTTCGATTATAAAAAGAAATTCGAAGACGCCGGTTATGATGTGGAAGTGCCCGTTGGTGGCGCTAGGTTGACTTTCCCAGGCCAGGTGCTTGGTTGCAACTATTCAGGAGATGACGACGAGATCGGCCACTATCTTTTCCTAGGGAGTGGTGATTTCCACCCTATAGGACTTGTACTACACACAGGAAAACCTCTTGCAATGCTCGACCCATATACGGGAGACGCTACCGAAATGAGTTTTGAAAGAATTGAACGAATACTTAGGCAGAGATTTGGTTTGATTATGTCTATTCAAGATGCACAAAATTTTGCTATTCTTATTGGAGAAAAGCCGGGACAAATGCGGAGAAGTTTGGCACTAAAACTGAAGAGGACCTTAGAAAAACATGGCAAAAAAGGATACTTGCTCGCTCTCGAACACGTGGGTCCAGAATTAATCGATTTCTATCCAGTCGATGCTTTTGTTAATACTGCTTGTCCAAGAATCGCAATCGATGACGCTGTAAAATACGCAAAGCCGTTGGTTACCCCGTTTGAATTAGAAGTTGCTCTTGGTGAAAAGAAGTGGGAAACCGGATATCAGTTCGATGAAATACCTTGATTGAGGTTTTTTTATTGAAAGTTCAATAACCATAGACGATAACCATCAGTAGTCATGAGCACCTACCTCGACCGTATCGGAGCTGGGCTGATTATCAATCGCCCCGATGTTTTCGGGTTTGATTTTCTGCCCGATGAACTCGTAGGAAGAGATGATTATCAAGTTCAATTAGCGTCTATATTTAGCAATATTGCGCACCCAAATGGAACCAGTCGAGCCGTCATAACGGGGCCGGTTGGATCTGGAAAAACTGCTGTTACGAAGTTGTTCTGTCAAGATATTATCAAGCACTTGTCTGAAAAAAGAAATATCAAATCCGTATATGTAAATTGCAGGAACGCTGCAACTTCTTCTCGAGTAATGCAGACTATTGTACAGAAGTTGGACCCCGGACATCCCGATAGAGGATTGGGCCTTGGAGAGTTGTTGACAAGTCTAAAACGAATAATTAGAGGAAGTAATTCTCACCTAATTGTCACATTGGATGAGGTTGACCACTTGTTGAGACAATCAGGTGATGGAATAATCTATCAATTGATGAGGATTGACGAAGATGGAGATAATACAGGAACTCTATCGTTGATAATGATTAGTCAAGAACAAGTTCTCGACCTTCTTGAGAATGCTGTCATATCAAGAATTGGAAGGACTAATCATTTACGAATACCGCCTTATGATAAGTCTGGACTGTACAAAATTGCTGAACAAAGAAGAGATCTAGCGCTTGTAAACGGCACGTGTTCTGACGAGATTCTCGAATTAATCTCAGAGGCGGCGGAGCCTTCTGGCGATGCGAGGCACGCAATTGAACTGTTAGAAGGGGCCTCAAAAAGAGCAGAAGCAGCTGGACGTTCCCAAATTGAGCCAAAAGATGTTCAGAAAACCGTTGTTTCGCTACCTGGAAATGTCGATTCAATAAATATCGATAACCTAAGCGCTCATCACATGCTAATTTTGATAGGAATCTGCAGAAGACTGAGGAAAGAGGATTCTATGACAACTGGCGAGGCTGAAAAATTGTACCACGTAGCTTGTGAAGAATACGAGGTGGACCCAAAAGGACATACTACTTTTTGGAAGCATCTGAAGAAATTGGCGCAAGAAAACATCATCTCGACAAAGACTTCGAACGCCGAAGTCGGCAGAGGAAGAACACAATACATTTCGATGCCACACATGCTTCCAAGTGATGTAGCAAGACGGTTAGAAACCCTAATACCAGGTAAAATTAAGAGATAATCTAGAATTTTAGCCCTCAAAGGGCCTATATACCTGTCCTATGTCGGCGAATTGCTCTAAGGAGTTGACAGCATGGCAGAATCTACTTTTATCGCAGTAGTCAGTGACACAAACCCGGCTAACGGAGGCCGTTCTTACAACATGACCGTTAGTGGAAACAACATGTCCCAATTCTTAGGAAAGAAGATTGGAGACCTCGTGGATGGAATCTTCGTAGGAGAAGGTGACCAAACACTTGCAGGTTACAAATTGCAAATTACCGGAGGTTCAGATAAGACTGGTACTCCAATGAGATCCGATTTAGATGGCGGTTCAAGGCAATCCGTTCTTGTTACCGCTTCAACAGGATTCAAGGGGCATTCACTTGTTCAGAAAACCAAGGGTGGAGAGAAGAAGAGATTCCGATACAAGCCAGACGGTATGAGAAAGAGAAGAAACTTCCGTGGAAACACAGTAACTCAAGATACAAGGCAAATCAACCTGAAAGTGGTTGAAGCCGCAACAAAGAGCCTCGAGGATATCCTCGGCTCAAGTGAAAGTGCAGAGGAAAGCAGTGAGTGAAGCCGCGAGGCTTGATTGAGGACAAACGGAGATGGGAAGCATGGCAAGGAAGCTTCCCTCTCAACCAGAAGTAAACATCGGCTTAGTAGGTCATGTCGATCATGGTAAAACCACCCTTACACAGGCGCTATCCGGAATCTGGACAGATACGCATTCCGAGGAAAGGAAGCGAGGAATTTCGATTAAACTTGGTTATGCGGACACGGCCTTCTATAAAACCGATAATGGAGAATATTACGCAACTGGTAGAAGGCCAGATGGCGGTAATGATGACGTTACTGAACTCCAGAGAGTTATTTCCTTTGTGGACGCCCCAGGTCACGAGACTTTAATGGCAATAATGATCACTGGCGCCAGCATTATGGACGGAGCAATGCTGATGGTTGCTGCTAACGAACAATGCCCTCAACCTCAAACCAGAGAGCATTTAATGGCATTAGAAATAGCGGGAATTGAAAATATTGTTGTAGTTCAAAACAAAATAGACCTCGTAAGTCGAGAGAGAGCAATTGAATCACATGCTGAAATCAAAGAATTCCTTAGTGGTACAATCGCAGAAAATGCACCAATTATTCCAGTTTCAGCACACCATGACGTTAACTTAGACATCTTAATACAAGCTATTGAAGCGACAATTCCAACTCCGGATAGATCCAAGGATAAAAGGTCAATAATGCATGTAGCACGTTCTTTTGACATAAACAAACCTGGAACTCGTCCTGCTAAACTCAGAGGAGGAGTGATTGGAGGAAGTATTGTTGAAGGTATATTCAATGTAGGGGATGAAATAGAAATAGGCCCTGGAAGAAAAATCCAGAAAGGAAATAAGGTGCATTATCAACCTATTATCTCTAAAGTTTCAAGCATGCAAGGCGGAGGATTGAGTTTGGACAGCATGAATGCTGGGGGTTTGTGTGGAATGGCTACTCCATTAGACCCTGCAATCACAACAGCAGACAATCTTTCTGGCCAAATAGTTGCTAAAGTAGGTGACCTTCCCGAAGTAAGAGATGTCATTGACATAAATGTCAACCTAATGAAAAACATGGTCGCAGGCGAGGGGGAGGATGCTTCGCCAATAATGCCTCTGAGATCAAATGAGATGCTAATGGTAAATGTAGCAACTGCTACAAGTGTAGGCGTTGTTTCAAACTCTGGGAAAGGAAAAGCAACCTTAACTCTAAGATTACCAATATGTGCAGATTCAGGTCAAAGAGTTTCTCTTTCAAGAAGAGTTGGCTCGAGATGGAGATTAATAGGCCACGGTACTATTGAGTGAGTCTCATGATTATGGTACTGATTGATGCCTGTGGTTGGAAAGCAGTTATTGATGCTGGCATCAATATCGACAAAGCTCTACTTGAAACAGTAGGTGTCACAAATCTAGCAATTTTACCAAATGTGATAAAAGAGATTGAATCTATTGGTGGAAACTTGATGCTTGATATGTTAATCGCTAAATCTACAATTATCGATACGCCTGAAGGAGTAGGAAATCATACAGATGACCAACTATTACATTATTCTATAGAGAATAGCTGGCCAATTTTAACCGTTGATTCTGAATTAAAAAGAAGGATTTCACAATCAAATTTAACATGGTTAGAAGTGATTGGTAACAAACATTTACGACTTGTAGAATGATTATGGCAGGGTGAATAATTCATCATCCCCATGGCCATCCAATAATCTCAACTTGAC
>JAPOHM010000158.1 GCA_029979405.1 Methanobacteriota archaeon | reverse complement strand
TTCGTAATTGGAGGCGGGCTTCCAGCAAGAGAGGGTATTGAAATTGCAAAAACAAACCTTTCAGATCCTTACAAATTAGACATGGTAGGAATTGCGGCCACAAGACTGAACGCAACTATAATTCAGCAAATGCTTCTTGACATAGGTTGTAATGTTGCGGAAGCGATACCCGAAACCACTGGAGACGCTGCTGAGATGTTTGACTCGCACAATATAGTCGTAATGGGAGGCACAACTCCGGGACACACTACTGATGCGGTTGCAGTAGCCTTAGCGAGAGATTCTGGAGCATCATACTGCGTTATCGCTACTAATGTATCCCACGTTTATGATAGCGATCCTAAGAAAAATCCTGCAGCAAAACCAATTGAAGAGTTAACTCACGATGAATTATTGAAAATTACAGGCCATGAACCGCTAAAACCGGGCCAATCCGCAGCAGTGGACCCTGTAGCAGTGAAATGGGCAAATGAATCGGGAATAAGAATCGCAGTCTTGGATGGAAGGGATATTCAGAATTTAGAGGATGCAATCGAAGGTAAAGAATTCGTAGGGACATTAGTGAAAAGTGAGTGATAACATGGTTGATGCAAAGGCAATAAAAGAAAAAATTGGGAAACAATTTAACAAAACCAAAGCGAAAATCACACCAAATCTTCCCGCTCACAAGCACTGCAGGATGTGTGGAATAGACATTCACATCAAATCCGACCCTAGGATTTGTAATAATCAAGAGTGTATTACAGATTTGGAAAAACAGGAAAGGAATGACAAAATGATGAGAATAATGTTCGGCGTATTTTTCATAGCTTTCGTAATTCCAATCGTATTGAGGCTATTCAGCATCAACTAATCTCTTCGATGCCAACCCTCAGGTAAGAGAAGTGGATCTGAAGACATATTTTCTTTACACCTCCGGACAATTTCAAGTCTTAATGCTGTGACTCCAACATCTTCAATTGAAGAAATGGTCACACAACCCTCTTCGTCCAACAAAATTGGAATGTATGGTTCTCCTTCCCCGTCCCAATCTTTCTCAGATTGTTTTACATCATCCCAGTTTGCCGGTTTTGGCTCCATCAAATCAGCTTTAGATACAACAACCATAATATCAATATCGGGAAGTAATTCTTTGACTTCCTCCAACAGATTATGTTGTTCTTCAAGTGATGTACCACAATCTTCAGTTATGTCCATCAAAAATATGCAGAGACTCCCTATGTGACGAATGGCTGCAATCGCCTGTAATTCGATTGCATTCCTGTTATCCATAGGCCTGTCCAATAAACCGGGAGTATCTACCATCTGATGTTTCAATCTGCGATGTTCAAAATGCCCTACATGCAATTGTTTTGTCGTAAATGGGTAATGATTTACCTCCATTTTGCCACTTGAAAGTGATGAAATGAATGCACTTTTCCCAACATTTGGAGCTCCACAAACAACAATCGTAGGATTAGCTTGGTCAATTTCAGGCAATTTTCTCAACACGTGGCGACTGTTGTTTAGCCATTCCAATGAGGGTCCGACTCGGCCCATTATGCTTGAAATACGACCATAAGCCTCTTTTCTTGCTGTATGCATAACTTCAATTCGACCACTCTTGGTGATTTTAGCGGCGTTTTGTTTGCCTATCTTTCTAATCTGTTTGGCACCCCAACCAAGCATCGAAAGATGGTGGCGGTAATCATCACAACCAACACAAGCATCCACCATTGCTGTATCGAAAGTTGGCATTCTATCCAAACTTGGCCAAGATTTTTCAGTCTCTTCTAAATATTGAGATATAACGTCAGATGAGGTCTGAACCATTCGATTAAGTTGTTTTCTAACCCTGAAAACTTTTACTGGGTCATCTACCTTGTCTGCGGATTTCTTCCCGCGGCTGAATCCTTTGTCGAGAACTTCGTCTTCGGTTAGTACGGTCGATAACTCTCGCCATATCACCTTCACAACGATGCCCCATTCACAGGGGGTAGCATCACATTCTTGAAATCGTAGGTTGTTTTTGTAAGCGTCAGACCTTAGAAGGAGTACTACTGACCCCCACCCATGGCAGACCTACCAGAATGGGCAGAAGGCATGTGGAAAGAATTGGGTTCCCCTGATTTAGACGAGATGGAAAGTATCCATACTGGTGACCTCCTTGAAAGGCGCCACGGATTAAGAAAGGATGATTTTGTCGAGATTCAGATAGATGCAAGAGCGCTCAGAGATGATGATGAAACTTGGATTAGAGGTAGGCTTTTATCCTCCGGAAAAACCTCTATAGAAATTCTAACTGAGGAAGGTAAGCAAATATTTCTTGCAAGAGATGTAATCGTAAAAGTGGTTCTTGTAGCTCATACAAGACCTGCCTACATTGATGATAAAGAACTGCTTGAGTTTGAAAGAGACGACCACAAAAGACGTTCTAACCTTCACGAAAAGGTAGAGAAGAAGAGCAAAGGTAACGATGATTCACATTTGTGGGGATGATTATGTCTTGGGAAAACGTAAATCAAGAATATCTGCGGAAGGAATTCAAATTTGACAACTTCATTACAGCACTTGACTTTGTGAACAAGGCTGGAAACATTTGTGAGGAACAGGATCATCATGCTGAATTTATTCTTTCATGGGGCTCTGTAGTCGTAAAAACCTGGAGTCATGACGTTGGTGGAATAACTGAGCGAGATACAAATCTTGCAGATTCAATCGACAAGGTGTACTGAATGACTAAAGATGTTGGATACAGGAAACATGCCTTCATTTGTGGCCATGAAAGACAGCCCAATTCTCCACGAGGGTGTTGCTCGGAGAAAGGTTCACTCGATCTTCTGAAGAAATTGAAGGGAAGAACAAGAGAAATGGGAATTAATGACATCCGTGTTCAAAAATCTGGATGTCTAAATTATTGCGAGAATGGCCCGACTTGTGTTGTTTATCCTGAAGGCATTTGGTTCAAGATTTCCGAGGATTCTATCGAATCGATTGCAAATTATTTACAAAACGGAGAGATCCCTTCACAATATCTTCTCGATATCAAAGTTTGACCGGTCTTGTTGCACCACAAGCTTGACACTTCAATAGAGTGGTTCTTTCCTGCCTGATGAAGTGAGTATCAGGTGCATTACATTGACCACACTTGATGTATGTATTTACATAATTGACAATGGTTTTCTTGATTCTTTTTGGAGCAATTCTCCCTTTGAAACGAGCTCTAGGTCCATCTCTTGAACCAGCAGTACCGAGTTCATTGAGCATGAACTGGTAAACGTGATTTTCATCTCTTTCCATGTGATTAACGACTTCTGTAAAATTTCGCAAAATAGTGTTTGAACCCTCGATGAGAATTTGCGGTTCAGGAAGAGTCCATCTTGCACGATTAGAAATTTCTTCTGGGATATTTGCCCGTGCTCTATCAAGAAGAGACTCGTATTCGAATTCTGACATCAGTCCGATGGCTCAGGCGCATACATTTGAGGTTTGCCACAAATTACTCTCTGAAAAACGATGCATTCATTTCATATTGATTACAGCATAATCTCATGGACAGTGGAACCAGTATTGAAGAACTAAGAAGTTTAGCAAGCGGTTTGAGGAAAAAAGGATTGAATTCCCAACAGATAGCAGATGAATTATCTCTATCTCAAGACACTATTTCGTGGCTACTTGCAGGAAGTGATTCTTCAGAAAAACCTGAAGATATCCGAATTGGTTGGAGGACTATTGGAGTTAGACCACAAAGAATTGCGGCAATTGGTTCTATTATGGCCGATGTAGCCTACGAAGAATGTGAGAATGACATTGATACTATAGTTGGAAATTCAATAAACGGAGTGCTTTTTGCAAACTGCCTCGCGAGAGATCTGGAATGCGAGGTTGCAATCCACAGAATCGTAGATGGAGAGCCTGGTCAAGGCTCACTGTCCAACA
>JAPOHM010000195.1 GCA_029979405.1 Methanobacteriota archaeon | reverse complement strand
ACTGGTGGACATGGAGATTGGAATCTGGGACTCTCGGTAGTGGTGATTTTTCAGACTCAGTAATTTTACTGCATCACTATGATGATAATTTGGGAACAGGAGTTGCAGAAATCTGTGAGCCAGCAGATGCTAATGGTAGAGCTATGCCTACAGGGTTGCAAGTTCCAATTTCTTTTGATGGACGTGGAAAAGAGGCTTTAGAGGAATTGATTTCTACAAGTCACCAGGGTCCTATTTTTATCGGCGGTGCTATGACCAACAGAGAAAATTTGGGGGGTGGGCATTTGGGTGATGTGCTACCTTGGTCTCCAATTTCAGATGTCTGAGAAAATTTTCTTCAGTTTTTCTCTCGCTTCAACATCCTCAATCCCGTTACCATTCAATAACCAATTAAGATATCCTGGGTCTTCACTTTGAACTACTTTTAGAGTCTTACCTTTGTTCCTTCCAAAACTGAGTATGTAATTCCCATCCTCAATGCGTATTCTGCCATGTGAATCAAACGGCTCAAGGTCCTGTAATGACCGACCAAGTTGATTTTCATCCTTCTTTATGTCACCATGAATTAACCACTGTTCCACCTGCTCTACACTTCTTCTGAAGCTTGAAGGATGGTCTCTCATTACTTTCCACATCAGCAGTAGACTTGCCGCAGCGTCTGCCGCCGCATCATGAGCGTTGGAAAGGTCAATTCCGTGGCGAGCGCATTGAGCTCCTAAATTGTGAGGCCTTGGGATTTTCAATCTTCGAACCATTTCCAAGGTGTCAATTACTGCTAACGGCTTTGGAGGATTTACTCCACAGCGATAATACTCGTTTTCCAATAAAGGCATGTCAAATCTTCTAACATTGTGTCCGACAATAACAGCACCATTAATCAAATCAGCGATCCTGTTGGTGAAGTGTTTGAACACCGGTGCGCCCTTTACATCCGAATCGTAGATTCCGTGAACGTTAGACGCCCCGCTTGGGATAGGGCGCTGTGGATTGACTAAGATGTCTTCATGGATTGAGTCTCCATTTTCGTCAGCTCCAATCAATGCAATCTGGACAATTCTATCCGAGTTTGTCGATATACCTGTAGTTTCGAGGTCGAATGCGAGGACCTTTAGTCCGTTCAGAATTTCGACCATGAACATTCCACTCATAGGACACACATGAACATCACTACGCAATTTCTAAGTCGCAAGTGACGATGGCGCTACATGGGAATCAAAGATTGGTTTGTTAAAAAAGAGCCCGTCATTGAGGAGAAAAAACAAGAATTCAGCGTGCAGCTGCCCCAATTAGATAAAGAGGCTTTGTTTGAAGAAACGCTGGAAGCCCTGAATTCTGACGAGGTTGAATTAGAAGAAGAATTGGTCATTGAAACCGTTCCAGAATATGATACTGGAGAGGTTGAAGTTGAAGATTTACTCGAGAATGAAATGCAGTCAAATTATGAACTAAATACGGTCGAAGAAACAGAAATCGATGACTTGTTAGAGAATGCTGAGATTATTGGAGACCTTCCTGAAGAAGTAGATTTGTAATCAAACGAATCTTATCCATACAGGGGACACTATTAGATAGGAAAATGTTTAGCAACAAACATGAAGGTGAGAAGTGGCCTATTGTTCACTGCTCTACTTCTGTTACAAGCAATGGCTGGCTGTACTAGCCAAGTATTGGATACTACCGTTGACCCAAAGGCGGCTTTCACGGCGACACCCAACAAGATTCAACAAGGCGAAGAGATAACTTTTGATGCGAGAGACTCTGACCCTATTGAAGGTATGATTTCAGAATTCAAATGGGATTTTGGTGATGGAAATCAAGCGACAACGATTTCCGCTTTCACCTCACACCAATTCAATGATTACGGGACATTCAATGTAAAACTCACCATAACAAACGATCAAGGTGGAACAGATTCAACAAATGTGATGGTTAAGGTAAATGGTGCACCTCAAATGAACTTAACATATCCAGAAGAGGTCAGAAGTGGCGACATAATTGTCTTGGACGCGTCGAGGACTTTCGATCCAGAAGGTGCAAACATGGAATATAAGTGGGATTTGAACCACTTAGAAGATTCAGACGGAGATGGCGACCCACGTAATGATGTTGATTTCTCTGAGTCAATATTATACCTGCCCACCAATTCAAGCGGAACGATTTCCGGCTCATTGATTGTTGACGATAATGAAGGCGGGGTCGGTATTGAATTCTTCAATGTCGAAGTTAGACCTCGGAAATACAAAGTTGCCTGGGTCGAGGATACCTTAACTTGGGATTACGAAGAATATCTTGCACAAGGCGAAACTTGGGAAGAAAATATGACTCCTGGGGAAGGTGCGAGAATATTATCATTTGAAGCGGTACTTGAACTACAAAGGGATATTCTTCTTCCCCCAGATAATTTTACTCTTTCATTAAACATCGTGGATGACGGTTACAGGAAAACCGCACGAACCAGCCCTGGAAATATCACGAGAAATGAATCAACATCTGCTGAACTAAATGCAACGGACCTTAATCCTAAGGGCGAAGAAGGAATTTACGAAGCTGACAGTGCAGAACAATTGCTTGAGCAGTTGATGAATGAACCTCGTGCAAGATTTGGCCAAGGCGAGTGGATCTGGACTGTAGTAGCTCAAGATGCGGACCCAGATGCATACATACCTGGT
>JAPOHM010000128.1 GCA_029979405.1 Methanobacteriota archaeon | reverse complement strand
GAAGTTGCTCGCACACGTATCTTGTGACAGCGGTTTTTCCAGCACCTGTTACTCCATAGAGAATCATGTTTGATGGAATGTGACCTTTCAAGGCTTCAACAAGATTGAACGACAAATGGTCGATTTCTTGATTTCTGTGAGGAAGCTTCGAAGGTTGGTGAGTGTGGCGCAGTACTTCTTTTTGGATAAATAGAGTTTTTTGGTTCAATATTCCATCGAAAATATTTTTGTCCAAAAAATAACACCTGCCCATTTTCTCTAAATCGTTCCAACTGATTCCGCCATCATGCGTGATGCCTTCGGGGAGGCCGAGTCCACCATATAAGTATGCTCCCAAATCAAAAGAAGAGAGGGGGATTTCACCATAAATTACATTTTCAATTGGGGGTATAAAAAGAAATAGATAATTTGCCGACATTGTATATAAAAAGAATACACTGGGAACCTAATTTTTCTAATAATTCCCGAGAGAGTATTTTCTTGCCCGGAGGAAGAATTTTTTCTTCTAGTCGGAAAATTACGCAAATCCGAGAGTTTTGTAAGTAAAATTTCAAAATCCAATTAGAAATGAATAACAATTCAATAAATGCTTAGAGAATTTTGAAGGCTGGTGTAATTAGTACATCGAATCCGATGTTAATTATAATCAAGAAAAATTAACAATTTCTCCGTTTGCGTCGAATTCGAATTTCATTCCATCGCTTCCGTGAATTATATTTTCGGGGAACTGCGGTACATCCGTAGTCAAAATTTTGTATCCGTCGTCAATAAATGTATGAGTCAACAAAATTTTGGTATTCTTACACCTTTCACTGAGAACGAAAATATCCCTTGGTTTGTGGTGATGATCGGTCTCAACCCAATCAGGGACTCCCATTTCAACAACTGCAAATTTACACTTATCGACACGGCTCCAAAGTTCATCACACGGGCCGGAGTCACCAGAGTGTAACATAGACCATCCATTCTTGTGATTCAGCATCCATCCATGAGGGTCAACTTCTTCATCGTGTAAAACTTTGAATCTCTCGAATTCCCAAGTTTCTGATTCTGGTAAATCAACCCAGTTGATTGTCTCAATAATTTCTTCAAGCGAACCAGGATATGCGAGTTTGCATAATTCGGTCAGTCTTGCTCTTACTCCTTCTGAACCAGCTACAGTTAGTGGTTTCAGATTCTCCCTATCAGAGATATACTTTCTTTCCAGTAACAAAAACGGGAATCCAAAAACGTGGTCTCCATGTACGTGAGTTATCAAAATCGTGTCTATGTCCGCAGGACTTACTCTTGCTTTTCGCAGGCTTGCAAGTGCGGTTGGAGGACAATCCACAATGATGTGTCTGTCGATTAAAAAGAACGAGTGCATTCTTTCAGACGGCAGGAAAGCATTACCACTTCCAAGTAGTTCTACTTCCACCATAAGCGAGGGGAGGGGAATCCTACCTATGAGATAATCGCACTAACATTCATGAAGCCGATGCAGGTGGGCGTGAATATCTGGTGAGTACCATGTCCAATTGGAGCGCAAAAAATCCATACATGACTAAAGTCACTGAATGCTACGTCTTGAACGGCAAGGGTTCGAAAAAAGAAACTCGTCACGTTGTTTTCGACCTCGGTGATTCCGGCATGGACTACAAGGTAGGGGACGCATTGGGGGTACTACCGGAAAACCCTCCCGAAACCGTTGATTTACTAATTCAAACGGCAGGGTGGGATAAAGACCACAAAGTAACAACTCACAATGGTGAAAGAACTCTCCAAGATGCTCTGAAGAAGGATTTCGAAATACACAGGGTTAACAAAAAGTTCGTCAAGTCACTCGCTGGTAAAATAAATACCAGCGGAATTAGAATTACTGTCAAACTAATCGATAGGTATAGAGAATCAGTTGCGGGGAAAGGAGGATCTTGGATGTCTGGAGATTCAAATTTGGAAACCGAGTTACGACCTTCCATTCCAGGTGACGACCCTCTTGGCCGTGTAGAGCTTCTAACCTCTGATGACAAGTCGATGGAAGATTACATTTGGTCAAGAGACTATATCGATGTGATAAGAGATTTTGATGTGTCATACTCTCCAGAAGAATTCCTTGATTTGGTTGACAAACTGAAGCCAAGGCTGTATTCCATAGCCAGCAGTCATGATGCTCACCCAGGACTTGTTGAATTGACCGTTGGTATCGTAAGATATTCACACCACGGAAGAGATAGAGGTGGACTCGCAACGGTCTTCATGGCTGATGAAGTCAAAATTAAGAATACAGAAGTTGGTGTATTCATGTCACCAACAAAATCTTTCGTGTTACCAGAAGATAAGTCTACGGACATAATCATGGTTGGCCCAGGAACAGGTATTGCTCCATTTAGGGCCTTCATGGAACAAAGAGTCCATGATGGTGGTAGCGGAAAGAATTGGTTATTCTTTGGTGACCAATCCGCAAAGACCGAATTTTACTACAAGGATACAATCGAATCATGGCTGGATGAAGGTCATCTATACCGATTTACAACCGCTTGGTCAAGAGACCAAGAAGAGAAAATTTACGTTCAGCACAGACTAAAGGAGCATGGAGCTGAAGTTTGGGAATGGTTTGAAAATGGTGCTTACTTCTACATATGTGGTGACAAGCAATACATGGCGAAAGACGTACACCGTGCTCTAATTGAAATTGCTATGGAACATGGTGGAATGTCTGAAGACGATGCAACTCACTTCATCGAGAAAACTATGATGAGAGAACAAAAGCGCTACCTGAGAGACGTATACTGATCTCAAGGTGTTGGAATCTCAAAAGTAGGAATCCCTCTTTCCTCAGCCTTTTCCAATACGATTCTAGTCCACTTAGTTTCTTTACCGGGGAATCCAAGAACGTGTGTTGCGTGTTCTAACATCTTGTCAACCAGTGTTTCAGGAGCCTCGGGCCTGCCAGAATCTTCCAAACCAATTCGTGGTTCATTCCACTCTTCAGTAAAGACGGCTATCTCAATTGCATTATTGTCAGCCCATCTTTCAGCCAGATAATCTACCCCACTTGCACCACCGCAAATTATCAAATCTGGATGGTCATGCCACTTTATCCACTGGTCGAGTTGTTCCTCGAGCCATTCATAATCGTAAAATCTTGAATTCCCACTGATTACCAAATTCACAACTTTACCGTCTCTATTCAAATCCTTACCAGCAAGAGTCCGAATTTTTTCTCCACCGGTTGTAACATTTCCGCTCATGTGCAGAGAACTACCGGGTGACATATAAATCCAATCAAAAAATTGAGCGATTAGTGCATATTTACGTCATTTCCTTTCCTGAAAAAGGAAAGAAAAATAGCAATTTTAGAAATATTTACGACCGCTTTCATCATAGATTAGTTCGGCTTGGATAGAGATATGGGATTCAAACGCGTGTTGATTGCAAACCGTGGAGAAATCGCTTTGAGAATACTTAGAACACTTCGAGACATGGGTATTGAAGCAGCTATTATTCACGGTAGAGAAGACAGATTGTCGCTTCCAGTGCGAATGGCAGATATTGCATATCCAATCATGAGGGCTAACCCCCTCGACTCATACCTCGATATCGAGGCCGTAGTTTCTGCAGCGAAGGAATTGAATTGCGACGCAGTACACCCTGGGTACGGATTCTTAGCTGAAAATGCAAACTTTGTGAGAAGACTTGAGGAAGAGGGAATAACTTTCATCGGTCCTTCAGCGGATGTTATTTCCCTATTAGGGGATAAAATCGAGGCAAGAGCTGCTATGGAAGCGGCAGGTCTTCCTACTGCTAAGGGAAGTAGTGAGCCGATTTCGTCAGCAGACGTTGCATCGTCACTTGCCGATGAAATTGGGTATCCGGTGATTATCAAAGCCGCTGCTGGTGGTGGAGGAATTGGTATGCAAATCGTCCACTCGGCTGGTGAATTCGAGAGTGCTCTCAAATTATGTCAAAGCAGGGCTAAATCTGCATTCGGAGATGACAGAGTCTTCGTTGAAAAGTACATAGAAGGTGCTCAGCACGTTGAATTCCAAGTTTTAGCTGACGGTAAAAACGCTATACATTTTGGAGAGAGATTCTGTTCAATCCAGAGAAGACATCAGAAACTAATCGAAGAAGGGCCATGGCTTTCTGATGAGAAGAGGGCTGAAGTCGGTGCATTGGTATGCGCTGGAGCAGAGTCAGTTGGATACAAAGGACTTGCAACATTTGAATTCCTGAGAGACAAAAATGGAGATTTCTACTTCTTGGAAGTTAATCCGAGAGTTCAGGTCGAACATACGGTTACTGAATTGATCACTGGCTTTAACTTGGTGGAGTTAGGAATACGTGTGGCTCAGGGTGAAAGCCTTCCCGTAAGGCAAGATGACATCAAGATTCGTGGTCACGCTATACAGTGCAGATTAAATGCCGAAGACACAATCAATTTCGCGCCATCTCCAGGAAGATTATGGGAGTGTCATTTCCCATCAGGGTTTGGAATAAGGTGTGATACACATGCCCATCCTGGGTATGAGATGCCGGGCTGTTTTGACAGCCTTTTGGCGAAATTATTGACATGGGGTCACGACCGTGAAGATGCGATAAGAAGAATGCGTACCGCACTTGACGAGACAATCATAACCGGGGTTGAACATCTAATTCCTCTCCATCGCAGAATAATGGATGAGAGTGATTACAAATCTGGTGATATCACGATTGCTTACATTGAGGAACATCAAGAACTACTGAGTTGATCTTGATGGACGTACTTATCGTAGGCAGTTTAGCATACGATTCTCTCGAAACTCCTATCGGCCAGAGCGAGAACGAGCTGGGGGGTTCAGCGAGTTATGGTGGATTTGCCGCTTCATTTCACAATCGGAAAAATTCGGGTAGTGGAGTCTCAATACTCGGTGTCATAG
>JAPOHM010000039.1 GCA_029979405.1 Methanobacteriota archaeon | reverse complement strand
GTTATTGCTACCCGTGTTGTTCCCGGTGCCGTTGTTTGATGAATTGCCATTGGATGTGTAATTAGCCCAGAAACCAGTCAGGTCTGGATTTTGGTCAACAGAAAGAAGTATTGTATCATTCACATTTCCAGCATTTTGAACCATAATGGAAAGGTTTGCGGCTTGACCCGGTGTCATTTCAACTAAGCCATTGTCTCCGATAGAAGATGCGTCGATTGACGGCAAATAAATAGCCTGAACAGACAAAAGAACGACGATTGAAGTTGAAATATTTGCATCTGGTTCTGTGACTGTGATGTTCATTGAGCCAGAATTTGTTGGTAGTGCATTAGTTGCAAGTCTGACTGCAATTGTAGTCGATGATGAGCCGGTTGGTATGACTCCAGATAGAGTACTTGTTGCGGGAACTATCTCCCAGACGGAATCATATCCAGTTATGTTAATCTGATATGTTTCTATCATGTCTCCATCATTGTCGACTGTCAATGTGACATTAGTTGTTTCACCAGGAGATAGAATTACGTGACTTACATCCGTTGAGACTCCAATATCTGGATGGGCGCTGGCAATGGTTGCAAATGGTGCGAGAGCAAGGACTACAACCAATAACAAGGCGTTTACCCTTTGCGACATGGTGTATGCGAGTATCTGCTGGCATTTCATCCAATCGGATGCCTGAAGTCTTTTTTCATGACTTTAGTTGTTTGATTCTATCCTCGTCGATAATTTCCCAGGGGAATTCGCCATCTACTCCAGGGGTTCTTCCAAAATGCCCACCAGCCGCTGTTGATGAGTATATGGGCCTCAATAAATTCAAATCTTCAGCGATAGCCTTTGGAGTAAAATTGAATATCCTGTTTACTTTTTGCGTTAGTTCTTTGTCACTTATTTTTGAAGTTCCAAATGATTCAACTCTAACGCTTACTGGTTCAGCAATTCCAATAACATAAGCCAGCTGAATCTCACATTTTGTTGCAATTCCCGAGGCTACGATGTGTTTAGCTGCCCATCTTGCAGCATATGCGGCGGAACGGTCCACCTTCGACGGGTCTTTCCCTGAGAAGGCACCTCCTCCGTGTCTTCCCATTCCACCATAAGTGTCAACAATGATTTTTCTTCCAGTCAAACCAGCATCTGCATATGGGCCTCCAGGGTCTGCAAATCGGCCAGTTCCGTTAACTACGAGTCTGTAATCATCACCAAGTATTGATTTAGGAATAGCATGTTCGACGACGTGTTGTTTAATCTGTGAGGTAATGAACTCTCTTTCCTTTTCCTCGTCTCCATCAAATTTCGACTTCAGTGCATCGTCGTGTTGAATAGCGATTACAACAGTATGGACCCGACTTGGTTTTCCGTTTTCATATTCGATCGTAACTTGACTCTTGGCATCGGGTCTCGCCCATGGTAATGTTCCATCTTCCCGAGCATTTGTCATTCTTCTTGTCAAGCGTTGTGATAGAGCCGCTGCAAGTGGGAAATACCTACCTTTTAGCTCATCGAAATCTTCGGTTTCATCACACGCAAATCCGAACATTAAGCCTTGGTCTCCTGCGCCCTGTTCGGCGTTATTCACTCCTTGGCTGATGTTTGCTGCTTGCTCAGTAATTCGCTGGATGACTTCGCACCTTTCTGCATTCCTTGCATCGAATCCGATTTTGTGGTCATCGTAACCGATAGATACAGAGGTTTTTCTTGCGATCTCCTCATAATCCGGATGGCTTCCGTTCAAAGTAACTTCGCCAGAAAGAAGAATGATTCCCTTGTCATTTCCGCCTTTCACGCTGGTTTCGACAGCGACTCTTGCATTGGAGTCAATTTTCAAGCATGCGTCGACTATGGCATCGCTAATCGCATCACACAATTTGTCGGGGTGACCCGAAGCAACACTTTCCGATGTGAAGAGGTCTTTTCCCATGGTAACTTGCGGAGACTAATCCTCTATCAAGACTGTGTTTTCATCAGCGATGACTTCATTTCATATTTGTTCCCGCATAGAACTATGGCGAATGATGTGACTTGGCATCCAACGGCTTACAGAACACACACTCTATCTGAAATTCAGAATAATGGTGGTAGCTTAGTGGGACAAGATGTGAAAATTTGCGGTTTCATGGAAGCAAACAGAGGTAAGGGAAAGATTTGTTTCATAGATATTAGAGACGGAACCGGCAGAGTTCAGGTCTTCTTGAAACAAGGATTGATTTCCGATGAAGAACTTGAAATCGCTCAAAATTTGTCAAGAGAATCTACAATTCAAGTCGAGGGAGAAGTTGCCGAGAAGCGACCACCAAAGGTTGCGGAAGGTGAACCTTTACCACCTCCAAGTTACGAAGTTGTAGCAAAGAAATTCTCGGTACTTGCGAAGGCAAACACTCCATTACCACTTGGGGTAACAGACACTGTTTCAATCGGTTTAGACACGAGGCTTGACAATAGGTTCTTGGATCTTAGAAGAGAACATGTCAACGCAATGTTCACTTTGAGGGCTAAAGTTTTGCAATATGGCAGAGAGCACCTGATTACAGAAGGTTTCAAGGAAATAAATTCTCCCAAGATAATCGCTTCTGCATCTGAGGGCGGGACAAATCTCTTCCCGATGATGTATTTTGATACACCTGCGTTTTTGTCACAGAGCCCTCAATTATACAAGCAATTATCAGTTCTAGGAGGAATGGAAAGAGTATTCGAAATAGGACCTGCATTTAGGGCTGAAAAGCACGATACATATCGTCATCTAAACGAATTCATTTCGTTTGATATCGAAGGGGCTTGGATGAATGATGAGGACGTAATGGGAGTCCAAGAAAGGATGATTCATCATATCTGGAAAATGGTTGCTGAAAACGACCAAGAGCACATTGCCGCAATAAATCGATATCGTGAATCACAAGGTGATGAGCCAATAACCGTTGATGTGCCAAGCTTACCCTTCCCAAGAATTTCATACTGTGAAGCAATTAAGATGATACAGGATGCAGGAGAGGAAATCGCATGGGGTGACGATATCGATTCATCTCACTGTGATATCATTGCAGCCGTTTATCCGGGTTTCCATTTCATTCCAAAATGGCCTATGGAAATGAAGCCATTTTACATACATCACATTGAAGGAGAAGTAGGAACTACTGGTGAACAACTATCGAGAGGCTTCGACCTGAATTATGGAAGGGATGAGATGACCAGTGGTGGACAAAGAGAGCATAACGTAGACGCTCTTGAACAAAATTTACGAAATAAAGGATTAGACCCAGAAGGATTCACGTTTTACACGGATGGATTCAGATACGGCGCTCCTCCTCACGCAGGCTGGGGATTAGGAGTTGCAAGGCTACTCATGGTTCTGACTGGCTCCCGTAATGTGCGAGAAACAGTACTGTTCCCAAGGGATAGAAGTAGAGTTACTCCTTGAGTTGATTTCCTTGCCTGTCGACCGCATGCAATGGGGTGCAGAAAAGTGGCAATATGCAGATTTGTATATGCCAGATGAACCTTCTGACTATCAAAAAGACGAGGGCGTACCTTGTGTAATGTTGGTGCACGGCGGTTTTTGGAAAAAGAAGTATGGATTGGATTTGATGGCTCCAATCGCAGAAGAATTAGCTGAAAGCGGAATTGCAGCTTGGAATATCGAGTATAGAAGGTGGGAGGATGGCGATGAGGGTGTTTGGCAAGATACCCTTTCCGATGTGATGAGAGCGTGGGGGCAACTCGCACTTCTACCCGGCATAGATATCGTTCGTTCAATGATAATGGGTCATTCTGCAGGTGGTCACATTGCACTGTTGATGTCTGCGGTTGCGGAGAGAAAGCCCTGGCTTGCAATAGCCCAATCTCCAATTACAGATTTAGTGGCAGCCGATCATGCAAAACTATCCGATGAGGGTGATGCTGTCAGAAAATGGATAGGTTGTCCTCCCGAGAAGAATGAAGAGTTGTGGAGAAGAATCAATCCAGTCGACAACCCAGCAAAATCTGCTGTTTTGCTCATACACGGTAAATCAGATTCTGATGTTCCATGGACTCAATCTGAATCCTATGTTCGAGCTATGAAAGCGAAGGGCGTTGATGTGCAAACATTGTGGTTGCCCGGAGATCATTATTCGATTATTGATGTGGCAAGTGATGATTGGCTATCTCAAATAGAAGCCATCAAAGATTGGCTGTGAAGATTCAATACCTTGATGCCTGTAGGCCATACATGGACTGGCTAGGAAACGACTTTCCATTTTCAAATTCCGCCCTTACCGGTAAGCATGCAATTGTATGCGGGGCATCGAAAGGAATTGGTTATGCAACAGCACAAATGTTGGCAATGGCAGGAGCTAAAGTAACAGCAATTAGCAGAAATCCTGACGGAATTTCAGACTCTTTATTTGGTGAAGGGCACAAGGAAATTAGTCTTGATTTAGAAGATGAAAAAGCAATTGACAATTTTATTTCTGCAATTGAAAAATGTGACATATTAATCAATAACGCAGCAGGTCCTCCCGGCGGACCATTGTTGGATAATTCGGTGGAAGATTTCCTTGCTCCTTTCAAGCGTCATTTACACGCATCCCATAAGTTAACAAAGGGAGTAGTTCCTTTGATGGAATCTTCAGGAATGGGAAGAATTGTTAATATCATCTCGACCTCTGTAAAAGAACCAATTCCAAATATCGGGCTTTCAAACACACTCAGGGGAGCTATGGCTTCATGGGCAAAATCTCTATCAAGAGAATTACCTCAGTGTATCACAATAAATAACGTACTTCCAGGTTTTACTGATACAGACAGGCTTGGTTCATTGGCATCGTCAATTAATCAAAGAACAGGAAAGAGCATAGAAGAAATTCACGAAACATGGATTTCTCAAGTTCCAATTGGGCGACTCATTGACCCTTTGGAGACTGCAGCTGCGATTGTATACCTTTGCCTTCCAATTTCAGGAGCAATAAGAGGAGTATCTCTTGCTGTTGATGGTGGAAGACTACGCTCAATTTAGAGGTGTTTAAATTGACAGAGATAAGCCAGCAAAAAGCAGAGGAATTGCTTGAAATGTTTGCTGAAGGAGAAGGTCTAGAGGCCATGAATACAAGTTTAGCTTTGCACCTATCCGAACTCGCAAAGGAACTGGGAAGAGATTCATTAGTCACGAGATTGTTAGACCACGCTGTAAAGGTCGCTATCGATGCGGAGGAACAAGGGTGGTGTCAGTTTGAACTCATGAAACACACAGGTTCAACCAGAGAGGAAATAATCGGACTTGGAGTAGCCTCTGAAAGTGAGGGTTTGAAAGGTCTTGCTGCAGGAATATTCCATCATGCCGCGTTGATGTCTTTAGGAACAGATGAGGCTATGACTTTCGCCAATCGCTCTATGAGGCTTAGAGAAGAAGTCGATGACCTTGAAGGAATGATTTACGGGCATGCTCTTCTTGGCCATATTCTAAAAGAACAGGAAGATTTTGAGACCAGTAAAATTCACTTGAAAAAAAGGGTGGAGATAATTCCAGAATCGGAGTCTCTTGAAAGAATGGAGGCACTTGCGGATTTAGCACACGTCCACGCAACTATTGGGGAATTAGAAGACGCGCAGAATCTGCTTATCGAATCTCTTGACATTGCTTTGCGAATAAATGATCTGTCTGGTATATTGGTAAGCAAATGGGGTCTTGCAGATTTGGCGGAAATTTCAGACCAGCCAGATGAAGCAATGGTCCAACTTTCTGACATTATGACGAAATTTATGGAAGAAGGCGAAGTTGTTCCAGACATGGTGAAACAACGCGTAGCAAAACTAACAGAGGTACAGTGAGATTCATACATTGAGTCAGTTTACGATAAAGTGAGGGATAATATGGAGTTTGATATTTTCTTTTCAATTTCTCAAACTCCAGACCATAACGGATTTACTCCGAGTGAATCTGAAATGTTTTCGAATTACTTTGAACAACTCGAAGCCGCTGACAGATTAGGATTTGGAGTTGCATGGATCGCACAAGCTCACCTTTCAACGGAAACACAGCAGATGAATACATCTCCTGTTGTTCCTCACTGGAAGGGAGAGGTAGGTTTGTGCACTGATTTTTGTCAATTGGCTCTTGAATCGTTTAGGAGGACAAAAAGAATCGATGTTGGGTCAGCAGTTGTGAGTATACTTGCAGGAGGCGGTCCTATCGCTCTTGCGGAAAGGGTGGCAAATACCGTACAATATCTCTCATTCATTGACGAAACTCGAAAATTGCATGTTGGATTTAGTGCTGGCAGATTCGAATTTATGGCAAAACCATACGGAATAGTTCCTAGAAATGAAATCGAGAAGGCATCTTGGCCTGCTCTCAGAGGTCAAATTTTTATGGAAGCGAGTGAAATTTTCTTACGCTTATTACGCGGTGACACCCTGAAATCTGATGATGTTAGGAAGACTATCCTAAAGAGAGAAAATTTCCGTAGTGATGAAGACTGGAAAAATGTTCAGATTGCCGCAGGCGAAAAATTAGACAGTTATGAAATCGAAAAGAGATATAATTTCGAAGAGATTTCAATTGTTCCAAAAGACTGGCCTCGTAATCGACTTGAATTAGTTGCGGGAACACATGATCCCAATGCTCAGGAGTTCGTAAACCAATTTTTACCAGTCAAGGTTTTCAACCTGTCAATAACTTCTCCTGAGATAATTGATTCCACACATGAAAGAATGAAAGGTGTCTATCACGAAGCGGGTGGAGATTGGGAAAGAAGAGACATGCCTCGCACAACATTTGTTTTCCTCAACGCAGAAGAAGGTCTGACTCCTGAGGAACAATCTGAAGCGGCCAAACAGGAAGCAATGTTGGCACTTGGAGAATATTGGAAAGCTTTGGAAGGGACGCTTGACCCTTCGAAAGTAGAACGAGCTGCAAATAATGCATTAATTGGCAATCCGGCTGAGGTCGCTACTCAGGTCAAAGAAAGGTTCCATGCAGACGACCGTTTAATGTGCTGGTTTGATTTCTTCAACCATGATAATGCGAGGGTTATTCGAAACATGGAAGCATGGTGGAGCGAAGTAGTTCCTCTATTGGAGTGATAATATGGGGCTACAACACGATGGAAATTCCGCGGTTGCGCCAGGAAGGCCTGGTTCGAAAGTATTCCCAGACTCACCACTTGGGGAAGATATCGAAGGTATTCCAACAGGTAGAGATGTTGAATGGGAGCCTTTGGTAGATTACAGGCGAAATGGAGTTTCTGAAACAACAATACACGGCGCAGTTGCGTGGTGCCATGGTGATGAAGTGATACATTCCTTTGGAGGGAACGTTCTTTGCTACGGTCGTTCAATGATGAAACCCTTCATGATAAAAGCATTCACGGAAGAATTGAATGACTGCACTTGGGAACAAAAAGCGATTGCAGTAGCAAGTCATAACGGAGATACCGAACACGTCGCAGCCGCCCAATCTTTGCTTAATGAAGCCGAGTGGCCTTTGATGCTTACACCTTTGGATGTGCCATTAGTTCAATTTGGTAGACAAGTTAGACGACCAAGAAGATGGTATCACACTTGTAGTGGTGAACACGCTGCTATCTTAGCAGGATGTAGGGCGAAAGGCTGGAACAGAGCAGGATACACTCTCCCTACCCACGAAGTTTTCAAATCGTATATCCAACAGTTGAGGAGATTCTTAGGTGAAGATTGGACTCCACTTAGAATTGCAAAAGATGGTTGTGGTCTTCCAACAGTTTCCAATACCGTTGCGGAGTTGGCAAAAATATATGCTGGTCTTGTTAGAGACAAAGACTCGGATTGGATTTGGGAAGCAATGTGTAAGCATCCCGATTTAGTTGGTGGATTCAATCGATTAGATTCAACCATTTTGAAAATTGGTAATGGCAGAGTTATTGCAAAAGAAGGTGCAGATGGGCTACTTGGTCTTGCCATCGAACACGCAGATTATCCAAACGGCTTGGGTGTCGTAGTAAAAATAGCACACGGCTGGAATTCCCAAGCAACTTGGTATATCGCTAGAGCGATTTTGGGTTGCTTAGGAATCGAATTGAGAAATCCATATCCTTTACACAGGCAAAAGGCATTCATCGTTCCTGGAATTGTTCCCGATGAACTACACCAGATTCTTGAAACCATTCCGACATGGGATGAGTGGGACCCTGACAAGGACAGGTGGCTCTATGAGGTGGACTTATGATCGAAGTCCTCAACTTAGTTGGTGGAGAGTTTGTGGGTGAAGATGAATCATTTGATGACATATCTCCAGTAAACAACCAAATTGTTGCTTCTGTTCCAAGAACAAAAAATGTCGAATCAGCAGTATCCGCTGCGGAATTAGCTATTGATTCATGGTCTAATCTCTCACTACAGGAAAGGTGTGACTGGCTTGATATTATAGCAGACGAATTAGAATCCCAAATCGAAGAAGTTGCTAAATTAGAGTCAATAGATACGGGTAAACCCAGTGAAGTCGCACTAAATGTTGATGCAAAAAGGTCGGTATATAATTTCAGATTTTTTGCAGATTTTGGTAGAAATATGTCTTCACAGACATTTGAAATGGAAGATGCAATGAATTTTGTTCATAGAAAACCTGTTGGAATTGTTGGTCTTATCTCTCCATGGAATTTGCCTCTTTACTTACTTTCTTGGAAAATAGCTCCTGCATTACTAATGGGAAATTGCATAATCGCTAAGCCAAGTGAACTTACACCTCTCACTGCGCATCTTTTGGCTAAAATCTCTGTAGAAGTTGGATTGCCACCGGGTGTTTTGAACATAGTTCACGGATATGGCCCCGAGGTAGGTCAAGCAATAGTTGAGCATCCAAAAATCAAGGCAATTTCCTTCACTGGTGGCACGGCTACGGGTAAAATTGTTGCAGCCACGGCAGCTCCTATGTTCAAGAAGTTAAGTCTCGAATTGGGAGGGAAAAATGCGGCCATAGTATTGGATGATGCTGATTTATCAAAAGCGGTTCCAGGTGTTTTGAGGTCATCATTCCTAAATTCAGGACAAATTTGCTTATGTGGTTCAAGAGTTCTAGTTCAAGAATCAATTTATGATGATTTCATGAATTCATATCTAAAAGAATTGAAAGACTTTGAAATTGGTCCTGTGATAAGTATTCAACACAGAGACAAGGTCGCATCGTACATTGAACTAGCTCAACAAGAAGGAGGAAAAATTCTTGCAGGAGGCAATGTAATCGATAAAGAAGGAGCGTTTATCGAGCCTACAGTCATTAGTAATTTATCTCACTTGTCGAGGACAGCGACGGAAGAAATATTTGGACCCGTAGTAACAATACACAAATTCGCTAATGATGATGAAGCAGTGGAAATCGCTAATTGTACAGAATATGGATTGTCTGGCTCCGTTTGGTCTGAAAGCCGAGGAAAAGAGGTGGCTGAGCGTTTAGATTCTGGAGTAATCTGGGTTAACACGTGGCTTCATAGAGATTTACGAACACCATTTGGTGGTGTAAAAAATTCGGGAGTCGGTAGAGAAGGCGGGCAATGGTCAGTAGATTTCTTCTCTGAATTCAGTAACATTTGTGTAAAGAACAAATGAACACAGGTTCAAAAGCAAACGGCAACTTTTCCCAACATGGCAGAGGAACTACCGCTATTTGTTCTTCCCATGATTCTACTTCCCAATGAAGTTCAACAACTGAGAATCTTTGAACCAAGATACAAGCAAATGCTAGATGACTGCTTGTTGGATGGTAAAAATTTTGGATTAGTCATGAATGATGAATTCTCTAACGTTAACGGTTGGGATGGTCCAAGGGATTACGGTTGTGAAGCAGAAATTATACACCATGAAACAAAAGGGTCGAATCACTTCATTGAGATAATTGGTAGAAGAAGATTCTCGGTAAAGAAAGTAATTGATCCCGCACTGCCTCCCTTCAGTGATGAATCGATGTCTGACCTCATTTCAGTCGAAGGGATATTTCCTGACTTAGAAACGATTATCGACAAAATCCCCCAAGATTCATCCAATTCCAAGTTATACATTTCTGCCGAGGTAGAATATTTGCCAAATTTTCAGATATGCTGTTTACATCGCTGGTATTAATAGAAAATTTTTTTAAAATTTTTTCAACACTATCGTTATTTTTAATAATATAATT
>JAPOHM010000187.1 GCA_029979405.1 Methanobacteriota archaeon | reverse complement strand
GAATTGACACGGCTGAACTTATACCTAGGCTGAAAGAACTAGGTGTCGATTGTATTGAAGCATTCCATTCATCACACTCGGAGTCCTACAAATTAGAATTGATGCAGCAGGGATTACCAGTTACAGTTGGTGGAGATTCCCACGGAACAGAGAATAGGCCCAATCCCGGCAGAATGGTAGTGCCCATAAATCACTTACACACGGCCTTTATTGGAAATTGAATCCCATATTATTGCAGCCTCAAATAAGAGAATTATAGGAATTGCAACTAAAAATAACGATAGCGGGTCTGGTGGAGAAAAAGCTGCACCTAGGACAAAAGTTGTGAACCATATATGTCTTCGATATTGTAAAATATCGTTTCTAGAAATGGCTCCGCTATTTATCGAGAGAAGGGTGAAAAGCGGTGCCTGAAACCCTATTGCACAAGCAAAACACAAACCTCCAATGAAACCAATGAAAGAAGATAATCGCCATTCTGTGGATACACCAGCCGCTTGGGCATCTGAAGCAAGATATTCAAGCAACATCGGAGTAAGCAAATACCAGGAATAAGCTAACCCTGCTAAAATAAGAACAGTGCCCCCCAATCCATATTTTATTACGGCAATAGATGGGTTTGGAATTTTTTTGAGCAACTCATTTTGGATTGCAGCCCCTATTAACAGGTAGAATACCGCCAAAGATGCTCCTAAGTATGCACCTACTCTTACTTGTAACATGATGAATTCTACAGGTGTTAGTATGATGATATTGACATCATCTGGTACTAAATTCGCACTCAGTAACCAATCAACAAGATTGTGGGAAAGTGGTATTCCAATTGTTACACCAATGATGAAGATTACAAAAATTGCCTTTACACGAGAGCGAAGGTGATTTGAAATCACAGAATACAAATTCTTGATTTCAGGATTTATCGAATAATCGCTCATTCTTCTTCACCCCATGCATGCGATGGTGTTGAATCATACAATTTTCTATCGGTTTTATTTAGGCGATATAATCTGAAAACTACAAAACCAGTAATCCATAATGATGGAAGGGAAAGTAGTATTGAATCCAAATACTTGTCATCACCGTAGTCATTTAGAACTCTGACTTCGATTACATTATCAACATTTGAATCTGGATTGTGCAAAATCAATAGATTCCATTCATCTGGTGCATTTACAACTTCGTTTGTAGAATTACCAGAATTTACAGCAATGACTTCAAAGTCCTCTGAGACCTTCATCCAATTTATTTTCCCATCATCCATATATTCAGGAGAATCTTCAACATTGATGATAGCATATAGAAGATTACCACTGTCATCAAGATTTATGATTTCAGAGTTCATCGATTGACCTTCATCCAAAGGATTGTATATTTCGAATATAGTATCTCCTCCTCCAAGCCTCAGAGAAACTCTGTCGTCGACGTTATCATCCTGATAATTCACCGAGATGATTATCAATACTAACAAAAACAGAGTTACAGCACCTTCGAAAATTGCATGAGATGTAATTTTCCTTCTATCTACTCCGCTGAAAGTTTTTCCGAAATCGTTTCTTAATCTCGGTTGTAAATAGTGGATAAACAATGCTCCAATTGCACCCACTAACATTCCAAGTGGAATATCTACGAGCCAATGTATTCCTAGATATGCAATTGTAAATATGAACAAAATTGTATTTACCAAAATGAACAAATGATATCTGTAATGATCCCATTCTTTGATCTGAATTACTTTCTGTTTACAGTGAAGCCAGTTTAGAAGAAGCATGCCAAACGGTATGGCTACGTGTAGTGATGGAACGGCATTATCCAATGGGTCGTGTGTCGAATAGAATTCTACATACCAGCTATCATGGTAAAGCAAAGCATCCATTCCTGGAATCCATGAGGATGTGACTTCAACGTTGAAAAACAGATAGTAAGGTACGGCAATTGCATAAATTAAAAGATAGTTTAAGGTCATTTTATCCGTTAAATCCCTTTCTCCCACATACGCAAAATACACTGTAGTGATGTAAATTAAAAACAGGTAGATGAATAGGTAATGGAAATTCAAAAACTCAGTTAGATATGAATTTTCAAATGCTTGTTGAATCCATAATGTCGCATTTCCTTCGATGGCGTATATTAAATCGGTCCAATTACCTGTTCTGATCTTTAACGGCTCGTTCAAATTATCAGTGAGTGCTTTCCATTTGATAATTACAGCATATCCTAAAATGTGCAGATAATATTTCTTTTCGATAATAATCCGAAAGGCATCTTTTAGGGGAGTTCTTACCTCTTTACATCCTAAAGTGAAAAGCCAACACGTTACAGGAGTGAGGACCAAGATGATTCCCATCATCACTCCGTAAGGACCCATTGAACCCTGTCCCTTTGGAGCCACCTATGATAGTTTTTACTCCACACTCGCTGAACGGTTCCTTTCATCTTCAGCCTTGGCGACTGCGATGCCGTCTTCAACATCCACTTTACGAAGTAATAGAGCCCCCGCAACAATAAGCAAAGATATCGCGAAAATTCCTACTCTTGAATCGAACCATACCGTCATCACAGAGTAAATTAGAGGGCCGATTAGCGCTGCAACTTTACCAAAGAATCCGAAGAAACCAAAGAATTCAGCAGACCTGGTCTCTGGGACCATTTGCCCGAACATTGAGCGTGCTAAACCTTGGGAGCCACCAAGTAGAGCTCCTGCAAACACTCCAAGAAGTAGGAATTGGAAAAACACGGTGATTCCGAGAGGTTGCCACAATATGCTTCGCATTGTCTTTGGTATGAAATCTAATTTACCATCACCTAAATTCGTTGGGTGGCTTTGTCCCAACCCCGTTTGGTCAGCAAATTCTCCTCCTTCTACGCTGTAGGAAAATCGCGAGTCATCCATAGATTTCTCAAGTGCAACAAGATCTTCTTCTGTCAAAGTAACCTCCTTCGCTACAGGCTTATTGTCATCATCATAAATCCATTTCACTGCATAACCCTGCCTTTTGACATCGCTATT
>JAPOHM010000157.1 GCA_029979405.1 Methanobacteriota archaeon | reverse complement strand
CAAAGAAATGACCAAGAGTCTTCGTCGCGCTTTGCAAGAGGCTGATTTTAACGTTCGTCAAACCAAAGAAATAACTGAGCGACTTGAGATGAGGCTACGTGAAGAAGAGCCAAGGCCAGGTATTACTCTTCAAACTCACGCAATGAACATCCTGTATACCGAATTGGTAAGACTATTGGGGCCTTCGAGGGAAGTCCGACCGCACCAATCTACAATTCTAATGGTTGGTTTATACGGTAATGGTAAGACTACTACAACTGCCAAATTAGCAGAATGGTACCGAAAAAAACACGGGGTTAGAGTTGCGGTTATCGAAGCTGACGTTCATCGTCCAGGAGCATATAATCAACTAACTCAATTATTAGAAGACTCAACTATTGATGTATATGGTGAGCCTGAAAATACAAACGCAGCAGATATAGTAAGAAATGGCCTAAAAAAGCATGCATCTGCGGATTTGGTAATCATAGATACCGCAGGAAGACACAAACTTGACGAAGAACTGGTTATTGAATTAGAAAATATTTCAAATATCGCAAATGCCAATGAACGTTTCCTCGTGATTGACGCACAAGTAGGACAATCTGCAGGACCTGTCGCTGCTAACTTCCATAATTTAGCAGGTGTAACTGGAATAGTTGTAACCAAATTAGACGGTACTGCAAGAGGCGGTGGTGCCTTATCCGCTGTAGCGACTACCGGTGCTCCGATAATGTATATTGGAACGGGTGAAAAAGTCTCTGACCTTGAGAAATTTGAGTCTGATAGATTCATTTCAAGACTTCTTGGAATGGGTGACATACGTGGTTTAATTGATTTAGCTCCGGAAGACCTTGATGAAGAAGAAGCAATGAGAATAACACAGCGAATGCTATCTGGGCGGTTCACACTAAATGATATGTATTCACAAATGGAAATGATGTCTAAGGTAGGAACAATCGACAAACTGCTTTCTTTCCTTCCGTCAGGTATGTTCGGTGGAATGGGGGCAATGGGTAAAAATCAAAAAGAAGCCATGCAAGCAAACTTAGATCGTTATCAGGTTATCATGGATTCAATGACAACTTATGAAAAGGATGAACCGGCAAAAATTAAAGCTGACAGAATCAAGAGAATTGCAAGAGGTTCAGGCGTTAAAGAAAAAGATGTTCGAGAGTTAATCGGACAGTGGAATCGCTCACGAAAAATGATGAAGGGAATGAGTGGAAACCGTAAGATGAACAAACAAATGAAGCGAATGATGCGAGACAGCGATATGGACCTTGATGGCTTGGGGATGTAATTAGTAAGTTTTAGCCAATAAGACTCTTCGTTTTGTTGGCTTGCCAGACATAAAACACGGCATTTCTTCATGATAAGGTTCCGTTGCATCACCCAAGAATGATAATCCTGTTGTTTTCTCTATTTGTTCGGCATGTGAATCGCTACCATCGAATGCTAACTCGTATATCTTTCCGTCTTCAATTGAATTCAAGTCAGTCAGAGGTTGAACTACATCTTCTGTATGAAGTTTCGACCTCCTTCTTAACTCATCAGAAATTTCATCCAGTACTCTTTTGCATTCGGAGACAATGTTGTTCAAAGGTAGAGGTTCTTTTCCTCCAGTTCTCTTTGCAGCGAAAGCTGTGTTTCTTTCTATGTCTCTTGGGCCAATATCCAATCTTAATGGCACTCCTTTTATTTCCCAATCATAGTATTTCTGCCCTGCATGTATATCTCTTGAATCAACCTTAACCCTGTATCCTGAAGTTCTCAGAGTTTCAGCGATTTCAACAGCCTTAGCCACAGTATCTACATCTGAATTCTTTCTAATCATCGGACATATTACAATTTGGAAAGGTGCAATGGAGGGTGGCATGATTAATCCGTCATCATCTCCATGCATTCCTACGATTGCACCGAGCAATCTTTCGGACATTCCGTATGTTGTTTGGTGAACATATTGTTGCTGAGCATCAATATCCTCGTATTTGACATCGAATGCTTTTGCCCATTGGTCTCGATAATGGTGACAAGATGCAACTTGTAATGTCCTACCGTTCGGCATTATTGCGTCTATGGCAATAGTGTACCACGCACCAGGGAATGTATCCCATACCGGTCTCTTTGCTTTTATTACTGGCAAACATAAGTCATGCATTAGATTATCAACTATTTCTAAGTCCTGTTTGATTTGTCTTGAAGCACATTCTTCGTCTGCGTGTGCTGTATGTGCTTCAAAGAAATGAATCTCTCTAACACGAATAAATGACCTAGTCTGCTTAGTTTCGTATCTAAATGTGTTTACCATTTGGTATATTTTTAGAGGCAAATCTTTGTGAGATCTTATCCAAAGAGGAAACATGGTATACATTGCAGTTTCACTTGTTGGACGAAGAAACATTGGAATCTCGAGGTCATTTTCACCCGCATTTTTGACCCAATAAACCTCTTTTTTGAATCCAGCTTCGTCTACCTCTACTCTCAAATCGTCCGGATCAACACCTTCTTCTCTAGCCAATTTCAATTTTGCTACCAAGGCATTTTCTTTATCCAGTAAATTCTCTGGGATGAGAAGTGGGAAGTTCACTTCCTCGTGGTCAGTTCTTTCCATTTCATTATGGGTTAACTGGTCAATTAATTTCATCGCTTTCCAGCCGTAAGGCCTCCAAACATCCATACCTTTTATTGGATATCTTTTGTCAACTAACTCTGCGGCTTCAACTATAAAGGGGTACCAAGCATTGAAATCTTCTTCTTTCGAAGGAATTCCTCGATTTGCTTTTTGCTTGGCCATAAAATCAACTCATGACTACTTGCGAATAAATGCGATGATTATCAACAAAAGGCTGGCGCCTATTGCGACGTAATCAGGAATTCCAATCTCTGGAAATGGCATAGACCAGCCCATTTCATTTGATATGTTGTGGATTCCTAACCAATTTATTCTTGTAGCTTCTGAAGTACATAGTTGGGATTTGCATTGTGAATTTAGGAACCCAAAAGCCCCAAACAAATTAATGACGGAAATGATTAAAGAAAAGAAACCGAATATTTTCAATTTCGAAACTTTATTGCTTGTTTCTTCAAGCTTTTTTACATTGCTTAAATTGGGAAGCGGAGCCATTGGTTGTGGTATACTTGGAGATGCCGGAATAACTTCAATCATTGAATTTGATGTAGGGGCCTCTGTTGTATTTGCCTCATTTTGTGGCATCGCCGCACCTTTAGTAGGTGTCATTGGTTCAATAGTTAATCCGAATATTCTTTCTGCGAGCGATGAAAGTACTGGGTCCGAAGCAATTTCTTCATGGTCTAATTGCCCATCTAATAGGCGTTTTATTCTGTCATCATTATCCATAACTACGCCTCCCCCGTCTAAGGGTGAGATGATTGTTTTTATGAATAGTTCGCTTAGGCATTACCGGCTGCCTCAACCTCTGCCCAATCTCTCATGAATCCATCAAGACCCTTATCGGTTAGTGGGTGGGTAATTAGTTGCTTGAAGATCTTCGTTGGCATTGTAACCGTGTGAGCTCCCAATTGCATGCATTGTAAAACATGTGTGGGGTGTCTGATTGAAGCAGCTAAGACCTTGGTATGAATCTCATAATTTGCCCAAGTACTCATAATTTCCGCTATAAGTGCCATGCCATCTGCTCCAGTGTCATCAATTCGTCCTATGAATGGAGAGACATATGTTGCCCCCGCTTTTGCGGCCATTAGAGCTTGTGACGCGGAAAAAATGAGTGTTACATTGGTATCTATTCCCTCATCGGTTAGTACCCTTGTTGCAGCCAAACCTTCTGGTGTGCATGGAATTTTGATAATAACGTTTTCAGGTAATTCAGCCTTCAGAGCCCTTGCTTGTTCCAACATTCCAGCGGTATCCATCGCTGTTACTTCAGCAGAAATAGGTCCATTGCATATTTCAGCAATTTCAGCAACTACT
>JAPOHM010000002.1 GCA_029979405.1 Methanobacteriota archaeon | reverse complement strand
GAAGAAGGAATTTACGAAGCTGACAGTGCAGAACAATTGCTTGAGCAGTTGATGAATGAACCTCGTGCAAGATTTGGCCAAGGCGAGTGGATCTGGACTGTAGTAGCTCAAGATGCGGACCCAGATGCATACATACCTGGTACAATAGACCCCGATGGGGGTAATGACTGGACTCTAAAAATTAAGATAAGAGTGTTAGTTCCAGAACTCAGAGAAGTTGCTGAAGAATAATCAATTGAAATCAATTGGTTGTACGGTTTTCCAGTTAGCATTGGCTAACTTTTTCGCCTTTCCATCAGCAATTATTGGATGAATGTGATTTAATCGTCCGTGCATTCCAGTCACACTGAATTTGACTCTTAACTCAACTTGTCTGTCTCTTTCAGCGGCTTCCATTTGGTCTGAATCTAAGTCAACACTCGCCATCTCTTTTCCAGATGTGGCAGAACTGATTGAGAATTTCGTTCCTCTAACGTGTGCTCTGGGTCTGAAATCCATGTCGTTGGGATTATTCATTTCGACTTCTAAGTCGATAGAAAGGAAATCACGAATACCAACTCGCTTGATTGTGATAGTGTCAACCATGTCGCTCGATTCACGCCAGAAGTCCATGCTTCAAAATCTATCCGATGATTTGGGACCTGCGGGATAATACCCTATTGTTTGATAATGGTTGATGTTGATTTTTTTGTTATGTCACCACCCACCATAGGAATCGGTACGCAAAAAAAGGCTAGATTGAGAAGTTTGAAGGACGAAATTAAGCGATTTATTTTTGCGAATCCAGGTTGTAGTGCACAATCAATCGTTTCGTATTTATCAAACGACAAGAAGTTTAGAAATCACGGATTAACTCCTCGAAAGGTAGGATTCTTCATCCCAAGACATCTAAAGTCAGACATAAAGTGGTGGCAGGACCATTCGGCCGGTCGTCGCGTGTACGGGCCTGAAGAAAGCGAGTAAAATTTCATTCGGCAATCAGAGTCAGAAATTAGGATAATCTCAGTGGAATTATACCTCCCCACAGGGGAGGTATAAATTCCATAAATTTTGATGAATTTCCCTTTTATGAACATCTTTATCAACCCTCGACTGGAACGAAAAATCGATGGAGAACCATCAGAAAGAAAACGACCTTGTCGATTCTATCGACTCTGCTATCGATTTTCTTCTTCAGGCAAAAGCCAATGAAGAAATCATCGATATCAGGTGGGATGTGAAGATCTTCTTCAATCCCGAAATGTCAAAAGGTCGCGTAAGCAAACGTCGTAGACACGACACGCGCTGGAATTAGGAGCAAACTCCTAATCCCAATTAATAACTTAGCCGCGTACTGACAATACGCACCCCTCGTCCGCTATTGCGGGCGGGGGGGATGGCAATAGGAATCATCGCTTTGGGACAAATTTAGCCGACAATCTCAAAGTTAGAATTACTTGAGATTGTACAATGAGTGGTGTGACTGCGTATTTTGACCTCGACGGCACTCTTCTTGATGCATCAAGTGAAAAAACGCTGACGGCTACAATCGCCAAACGCCGTCCATGGAGAATTCCCTGGGGCACCCTAATGTGGACGCTTGGCTGTGTTGGGAATTTGCTTAGATTGCGCTCGGTCTACGATGCAACACGGAATCGCGGACATCTGTCACTATGCAGTTGGAAATACCTAGATTCGTATTCGAAGGAATTGGTTGAATCCAAGCTTGGAAAAATGATTCCTATTTCTGCCTTGGAAAGGCTAGAATGGCATAGAGAACAGGGGCATCGTCTTGTTTTAGTCACCGCAACGGTGAAGCCGATGGCATTAGCGATGGGGGAATATCTTGGAATGGACGCAGTTTATGGATGTGGTCCAAAGGTGATGAAGGGTATGTTGTCTGGTTCGGAAATAGGTTGGGATTTACCAAGAAGAAAAGGTAAGGTCCCAATTGTACAAACAGACGCAAATATGGCTGGACATAATTTAGCAGATTGTTGGGGTTACGGAAATACGTTTGCAGATTCATTCTTTCTTGAAATTGTAGGGAATCCTGTAGCAGTAAATGCAAAAGGTAAGTTCAAGAGAATTGCGGAGAGTAAAGACTGGTTACAATTTACCTGGGTCATGGAATAGCCCGTCGTGCTTAAATGGGGAGGGCAGGTCGCCGGATTGGGCCCTATAGTGTAGCCTGGATATCACAGTGGCTTGCGGAGCCACGAACCCGTGTTCGAATCGCGGTGGGGCCGCCATCATTCTTCTTCGATAACTAGCTGTACACGCTGGTCTAAAGCAGCTCTTGCTGATGCATTCATCAATGGTAGAATTGCAGTAGCAGCACAAATCATCATACAAAATCCACAGAGGTAACCGGATATTTTGTTGGCTAGAATCATTGCATCTGGAAGCATTTCTACAGATATATTGTAGATCAGATAATTAGCATAAACTCCTCCAATCGCAGCAACCGAGGCTCCCGTTAATGCCGCCTTTGGACCAATAGATTTCAGTCTGAAAAGCTGAATTCCACCAAAACCTATGACTATGCTCCCGAATAGAACACTGACTCCCCTAATGGTGTATGCTCCACTATCCCTTGCTTCATCATGAAAATCCTGGTACTCTTCATCAGTGATATTCTGGTCGTTAGCTTCCCGTACATTGATGAGTAAAGCATCCAGTTCTTCTTGGGACAAATCGTCCGTATTCGCTAAAGATAAATCTCCATATGCTACGAGTCCCATCGTAATTGAACCAAGAATCAGAATAATTGCTATGGTTTTTGGGCCTTTTTTATCAGGCCTCGTTGCGAATAGATCCATTGGAGGAGCACTGCTAACAGAATCACCCATCCTAATAGAAACCTTATCACTCAATCGAATCCACCAAGCCTGCTCTTAATTCATCTGGAATTAACTTTGATTCCATTGTGTCCATGTCGACACACACGGTAACCTGATGGCTTTCCCATAACAACTCTTGCTTTTGATTATGAAATTTGTATACCCACGTGCATGATTTTGATCCTACATTAGAAATCGAAATGGTAGCGGTAATTTCATCTCCATATCTAAGGGGTTTTGCGAAGGTAGATTTCACATCCACAACAGGAAATCCTATACGCATTTCGTTGATAATTGTAGGATAATCGACTCCACAAATTTCGGGCCAAGACTCTTCAAAAAATCTGTGAGCAAGGTCGTATATTCTGGGATAGTACGAAACTCCAGCCATGTCAATCATTGGAAAGTCAACTCTGCGGGAAAGTTGTACTGCCATGTATCGGGTAGGAGGTGCCACTATTCAAGCATCCTCAGGTTTTGGCCATTTTTTCTCCAAAACTTTCGCTAAGTCATCATCCAATTTTGCGTTCCACCAATCACTACCCTGCCAGATAGCATACCTTCCTCTGATGCCTCTAATATCTGCTCCCTCGAATGAGCAATTTTTGAAATTAGACAAGTTTAACCTCGCTTTTCTAAGGTCCGCACCTCTAAAATCGCAGTTGTCAAAAGCCGATTTCATTAAATCTGCTTCAACCATTGAAGCCCGTGAAAAGTTTGAATCGACAAAATTTCCTTCTGTTAAATCAGCACTGTCGAGGATGGCCCTCTTGAAATTTGAGCGAGGATGATTTCCCCTGCGTAGAAGGGCTTTGGCTTGATTTTGAAATGACCAATCAAGTGGCTCTTCTTTCCTGTCGGTAGCGCTACCCGACATTACCATTTTTCCACCTCAGTAACGACTTTTGTTGTCTAAGTGGCCTCTGCCTTCAGGCGTTAGGATTGCGTAACGGTTTCTTTCTTTAGCAGATGGAGGAGTTACCAAGAATCCTCTTTCCTTGAGCCTGTTTAGGTAAAGTGAAAGATTTCCAGGAGGTTCTAATCCTGCATCTTCGAAAAGCTGGTCTATCACCCTTGGGGGGCTGTCATTGATGCCTTCGACATCTCTAAGGTAATGAATAGCACCTAAAACCTGGTCAGGTTTTTTGATGAGATTACAATTTTCAATCAGAGCTTTGAATGCTGACCCCCTTTCTGGGAGTCCAGCGGCTTTAGCTGCTTCAACTGCGGCATTAATCGCCTTCTCTCTTGCGTTTCTAATTCTAGACAACGCAATAGACCATGTATCATCATCTCGTATACGGATGAGTCTTTCATCGACACTTGATTGTGCACCAGATAAGTCAATTTCAACATCTCCAGCCCTGATTATTACCTTCGCTTCGTCCTCCAAAAAGCATTCCTCAGGTCGGGCGACAAACAAGTTATAGATAACCTTTCTATTCGTTCGTTTTCAAGTCATAATTTAGTCAATTTTTCATATTAACAGGAATTAGTGTTGCTTTTTGAGATATTTTTATGTTGTAAATTATTTATAAAATATAATAACAATTGATTTCTTAAAATGTAGTTTTTTGTGATAACTTAAGGATAAGCACATGAAGGAGAGCCTCACGAATAGTTGACATGCGTGAGAACAAGCAAGTTGTAACGGCCCCTATAATTGTGGTATTACTTCTGTTTTCTTTAATGCCGATTACAGTAGTTTCCGCAAATGAAACCCCGACAACAATAGACATGTTTGAAGGAGGGTACGCATCAGTGGATGTTACATTAAGTGGTAATTCTGCAGATACATCAACTACAATTTTGGTTCCGAGAAATGTCACCTTTATTTCTTCAGCATTTGAAATTTCGATCAACTCACAAAACCCAAGTCCTGGAAAGGTAGTAATCGATGTTTCAAACGACGGGTCGAGCGAATGGGAATTTAATACCAGCGGATTTGGAAATTTGGGTCACCAAAATGAATTTTACGACGGAAAAGAATATGCTATTGTAACTAGTAATTCAACTACCGTACAAACCCCAGGAATTTTACTTCCACCAGATGCAAGTCTTCAATCTTCTAAATTGAATGTGAGCTTCTCACCCGACTTAGGAGGGGGCTTTTTCCAAATAGGAGAATATCAAGAAGTCGTTGAATCTGATATAGATGGAGATGGATTGCCTGAACCAGTATTTTTGTCAAATGTAGCATCAAATAATACCACCTCATTTGTTTACTTAGATTACAATTCAAATGGCCAGATGTCTCTCAGTCAGATACACTATACTTGTGACAGAGCCTTTACAATCAGCGTTGGGGATTTGAACGGAGATGGAAATCAAGACATTGTAGCATTTTCCAAAACATCAAATCAGGCATGCGTGCACTTGGCAAGTGGTTCATCCTTCTCGCCAGTTCAAAATATCACAATATCTAGTGGTTTAGTCGACGCAAAGTTAGCTGATTTTGACGGTGATGGTTCCGATGACGTTCTCGCAATTCACTCAAATAGCGAAATATCGTTTCAATCGTGGGATAATAACAGCACAACACTTTCGCAATCTATGACTGAAACAATCATGCAAAATGGAAGTTTTGGCATCCCTGCAAATATTGTTGAGATGCACGTCGGGGACTTCTTCAATAATGGAACAACAGGAATTCTTGTCGGTGAACTAGGCGGGCACTGGACTTTGTGGTTTTATCTCAACAGCGTAATAGCGGGACCTATGCACAGATTTGATGAAATCAAACAAAACTCTATTGTCACTGATTTAGATGGTGATGGGGACCTCGATTTGATAGGACAAAATGATATCGGATACGCCTTCCAAATCAATAACGGGACGGCTTGGAATACCACCTCTTTCACAGGCCAAATAGGCATGGAAAATTCAACCGTTGCGGATTTTGATGGCGACGGAACTCTTGAACTAATGATTCCGCAAACAGGAGTTTCAGACGGTTCATCATCTACTATTGAAGGGAATATTACCTACAGGTCGATTAACTCAACCTCGGTAGGAAATGTTGCACCACAATTACTTGAACCATGGTCTATGCCTTCAAGCATCATTACAATGGATATGGATGGAGACGGAATCTTAGAGCAAATTATAGCAGCTGGAGAATCATCGAAAGGAGTTTTCGTAGGTGGTTGGCACCAAGTATCACTCGATGCAGATAGTGACGGGACCAATGAAATGAGTGCCTTTGGTTATGCTGGAGACTCATTGAATGGCCTTGACAGTTTGAAGATGACAGATCAATTCAATGGAATAATGGATGACCTAAATCCAATCCTGTTAGGTTCTACAAAAATCTCTTTCCCATATGGGATCGAAATGACAAATAACAGTTTGTCTTTATCGAGTAATGGTAATGGGCAATTCAATCTCACAGACCTCGATATTGGTTATAATTGTGCCTTCATGGTTGATACAAATCCGAATCCAACAGGTAATTTGACAAATGTTTTGAATCTCGAAATGACTCCTGGCGTCGGTAATTTTTCTATTACAATTGCAATAAACTCTACAGATTCAGGAATTATTCAACTGACTAATTTAGCAGCGATTCACATTCCAGGTGCACCTAACCAGTTGAATCCTCCAACTCCTATTTTGTGGGCTAGCTCAATTACTTCAGAAGGCGTTGAACTTGAATGGACAGACCCGGCCGATGCGGGGGCATTCGCAGAAAATTTCGAATTATTCAGAGCGGAAACGGTTGGTGGAATCTCTGTAACTTCCCCATATCAAGAGCCCATGATCAATCTAACAATAGATGAAAATGTCACAGTCGGCACTACCTACTGGTACCAAGTAAGGTCTATTCATGAATTCGGCCAAACCTCGAATTTGTCTAATATTCTAGAGGTAACAATTCCCTATCCGGCGGCTCCTGCGAAAATCATCAACGTGACTATTTCGGATGTTGAAGACGATATGGGCGGAGCAGTCAACCTATCCTGGGATGAATCAAATGCTACAATTGACCATTATGCTATTTATCTTGAAACAACAGACTATGATAACGTTACAGGCCTTACACCACATTCAACAATAGGTTCTGGGAATAATACCACAGTTATTTCTGGATTAACGGATGGGGTCTCATACTATGCAGCAATTGTAGCAGTTGATGAATATGGAAACTTTACATCCGAAGTGATAACTGCAGGACCTGCTTACCCGCGAATAGATGTACCCAGCAATGTCGAATTGTCAATGACAGTATCCAATCAAATTCAAGTTGGTATGCCGTTTGATTTGTCATTATCCTCTACAATAGATGGTGTATCAGGGGTTCCTCAAGGACAAATAATCATCACTATGGTTACTGCCCAAGGAACGTATCCAATCTCTACAAGTTGGGATTCAATCTCTCTTACTGATTTCTCGGAGATAGGGACCTTCGCATCAGAGGTCTATGGGGACGTGGTATTTTATGCAAATTACTCGGGCTTTAGCGGTGATTTGACAACAAGACCAATTTCAGAATCCACAACAAATATTTCATCTGAAATTTCGGTAGAAGTACAGATGTCTGCAAATTCAAACTACTACATTCTTGATTCCGATGGCGAATCCGACATACGAATTGATGTTGTATCAGCATTACAGTCCCATTCGAACCTCTTGGAAGGGGCTACGTTGGATTGGACGATAACTAACTATAGCACCAACAACTCAACCACCGGCACCACTACCGTTTCAGGTGGATTAGCCTTATTCACGCTAAATTTTGATGAGGGTGGTGAACTACATATCCAAATTTCACAACCTGATTACTTGAACGCTGGTCAAGGTTTGACATTGACCATCCATCCATATGGAACCGACGTAACAGAGAATGAAACAAACAATGGAAACAATACCAACCAACCCTGGTCCCCTACGTCGATGGAATTAATTACGATAGATTGCGGTGAGGTAAAAATTAATCCTGATGCAAATGATGAAATTACCTGTTCATTCAATAATCCAAATAACTACACAATAGACATATCCTTGGAGCCAGATGGCTGGTCACAGTGGTCAGATTATATCTTGTTTGAACCGAAATCGGGACAAAGTGATTTCAATTTGACTTCAGGTGAATCGAAAGATATCACGATATTCTTTTCAATCGAAGATGGATTTGAAAATTCAGGATTAGCTTCTGGTAACATAGAAATCGATTTTTGGCAGGGGCCAACTGATTACACGACGATTGGTGATTTACAGCGAACAGTCGAGATAATGTGGACCTTGGAAATTGAAGAAGAACAAAATAATCAACAAAATCAAAACCAAAACAATACCAATCAAAACACGAACAAAGATTCTGCAGAAGGTGGAGGCAATGCCCTTGTGTATATTGGCGCCGTTGGAGGAATTGCTCTTATCGCTTTGATAGCGATAGTTGTAATCAGAATCAGAAATAGCGATATCGAAGATTGGAGTGAGGATGACCTTGAATTTGACCAAGACCTTCAAAAGAAAGAAAGGACAAACAAGCCTTTGCCGATAGGAACCGCCTTAGATGAAATTGAAGATCGAGAAATAATCGATGAAGCTCCAGAAAGGCCAGACGTAATTTCTGAATTTGATACCAATATTGAAGAATACGAGGAAGAATATGAGGAAGAATACGTTGAGGAATCTTACGAAGAGGAGGATTCAGGGATATCCGTGGACGAGCATGGAACAGAATGGTACGAAGACGAGGTTGGAGTCTGGTGGTACCGCGAAGAAGGTCAGGAAGATTGGGAAGAGTTTGTCGAGTGATTTCGTAAGCAATTTGAACTAGACTTATTGAGGTGTATTTATGGCGGAGATGCAGAAGTACGACCTCGTTTTGCATCAGGATGCAAATCCAAAGACAAGTGGGATTGCAATTTGTGGTTTTTCCACGGTTGGAATGGTTGGAGTAATTGCTGCATCGCACATTATTTCTCAGCTCAAATTACAGCAACTTGGAACAGTTCTCAATTCTGAATTTCCCGCAATGGCTCTGATACATCATGAAGTACCAAAACACCCGGTTAGAGTGTATCAAGGAAACGACGTAGGTGTTTTTACTGCCGAGGTAAGATTTGGCCCTGAAAGAGACATTTTGTTCGCAAACACCGTACTTGAATGGTTTACAAGAGGTGGATTTGAGCAATTAATAATTATCGACGGAGTAGCAAGAGAGAATATTGACGATAGAGACGGCTCCCTTTATGGAGTCAGCTCATCAAAGAAAGGGAGAGGCCGACTTCGAGACATCGGAGTTGACCCCATAAAGCAAGGAATTGTTTCAGGTATTGCAGGTTATTTAATTGCTGAAGGAGATCGCTTGGGGTTGGATATTACAGCGATATTAGCGGATTGTAATCCGATGTACCCCGATGCTAGAGCTGCAGCAATCGCTCTTGAGGCTGTAAGTGATTATACTGAGATAGAGATCCCACTTACATCACTATTGGAAGATGCAAAGCGAATTGAAGATAGTGTCAGAGAAGTGTTTGAAAACTCACAAACTATGCTACCAGCACCGGAAAATGAAATCGACCCTTCATTCGGCTGATTTTGCAACTTCGAGAACGGTATCCCAATCAGCATCTGTAGCGAACATTGCTTCAGGCATGTGACATCTAGCCATTCTGTGTCCGAGTTTCTCTAGTCCTAATTTTAATTTCTTCATGGATGGAATATGTTTGATTTTTGCAGCAATACCGAGGTCATTAACTGCAACTAGCAGGTGTTCGCCTGACAATAGTTCAGCTGAGTCAGAGATGTGGACTACAGACCTTTCAATTTCTCTTTTCGAATGTTCAATGTCGATTTCAGTCCAATCTTCTGGATAGTCTTCCTCCCTTCCTGAACAAAGTTGAATCGCTCTTTGTGTAGTCATCCTTGAAGCAATTTCGGCATCAAAAATCGGACCAGTCCACATAGGACCTGAGTATTTTCCTTCCGGGATTTTTGAAAAGTGATAAGGCGTTGAACGAATTCTGTACCCAATATTATCACTCCATTTTGTTGCTTCATCTTTTGATTTTTTCAACAAAACACTCACCCTAACGTGGTGGCCATCAAAAAGTGAAATTATTGGATGCATTGATTTATCGTGCATTGCAGCAATTCTTGCTATCGTTCCAAGTAATATTCTCGTAGCATCGTCATGCATGTATGAATCTGTGATTCCTACTGAGCCATAGCGCCTCAAAGCGCTTGTTTTCGCAGATCCACAAAGTGCAGCGGTATCGGTTGCAGTAACCTCTAACACCCCTACTCTTGATATTGCTTGGATAGCGGTGTCTAAGAATTTTACAGGAGAACCAAAAGGGTCTATGTCAATCCATTGGAACGGAGCTTGAGTCATGAGATTCATTGCATCACCGTTTATCCAATGAATTCCATCTTCAACCGTGCCATCGATAATTCTTGCAAATCTACCATCTTCAGGAACCCATTCGATTCCATCATTTACTGGATTTTCACGATGTGAATTTTTACCCCAGTCGATAGAATCACTATCAAGGTCGTTAGCAGTTATCCTCAAACGTTCTTGATTAGGAATTTCTTTTCGCCACCTCCTCGGTCTAACTCCGGTTGCACATAGTGCATCTAACGCTCTGATAATTTTCCCGTCTGAGGTTAACCAATCATTTTCTAAAGCGTCAGCTAATAACATCACAGATCTAGTTCTAGCAGGTGCCATCGCCGGATTTAGAAAACCTTCTCCAGTTTTTGCAGCAGGCCCTCTTGGCATGTGTGATGGCCTAACTTGAGAGTCTCTAAGGTGAACAATAGTTCTTCCTTCAAGCCATTTATGACCCGGCCATGCATTATTTTGCATCTTAACCCCCTCAATAGTGTTCAAATACAATTTCCAGGTTTGAATGTGTCACCTTTCTTCCATTGTCTACAACCTTGCCGATTATTTGACAACCTGGGAGGCGCTCGTTTAGCCAGGAACAAACTTCTGTAGCATAATTCTCGGAAACAGCAATTATCATTCCACAGCCCATATTGAAAGTTCGATGCATCTCTTTGTCCGTGACGTTTCCTTTCTGCTGAATCCAGTCAAATTCTGGAAGTATCGGTAGTGGATTCTCGATGTGCCATCCTAATGAATCGTGCAATCTTAACAGGTTTGAAAGCCCTCCACCAGTAACGTGACATATAGCGTGAATGTTCGATGAATCGCATGGTCCATTTTGAATCAAGCCTACAATTTCATCACAATAAATTCTTGTAGGATTCAAAAATATCTCTCCAATAGTGACATCACCATCTGCAAATCTTTCGATTCTCGCTACATTTACTTCGAATGGTGCAGTATCTTCCCAATCCGCACCACAGTGATTTACTACATTCCTAACCAATGAATAACCGTTAGAGTGTATGCCTGACGATGGAAGGCCAATCAAAACGTCTCCTTCTTGTAAATTGGAACCAGTGATTTCTTTTCCCTTCGGGAGCCACCCTAAAGCAGTACCTGATAGGTCGAGTTCGTTAACAATTCCAGGAAGACTTGCAGTTTCTCCGCCAGCAAGGGTAACTTTTGCTCTTCTGCACGCTTCCGCTAATGAACGGCCTATCGCCTGATGTACTTCTGGGTCAGGTTTTGGTACCGCTATGTAATCAACAAATGCGATTGGTTCTGCACCTACACAAAGTAGGTCATTGACGTTCATAGCCATGCAGTCAATTCCAACTCCATGCCATTGATTCAACTTTGATGCAATCGATAATTTTGAACCGACGCCATCAGTAGCAAGAGCGAGATAATTTTCTCCGAATTCAATAAGCCCACCAAAGCCACCCGGGAGGTCCACTGGAGCGCCTTTAGTTCCCGGACTTCTCACGGATTTTGCAAGGGACGACACCAAAGCACTCACGGCGTTTCCCTCCAAATCGATGTCTACGCCACTACTAGCATAGTCAAGATTCTCCGCCATGATTTAATCCACCAGTTCCCGACTCATTAAATCAATAGTTGCAGATTTGTTTTGAGACCCAAGGCAAAGATAGGTCCAATCTATGATCTATACCGCTGTGGGTGCCTTCAAATTCTTCCCATTCGTGTTGGATTCCCAACTCATCCATTCTTGTATGTAATTGTCTCAGACCAAATTGTATGTTATACTGGTCTTTATTCCCAACATCAATCCAACAAGCAGGTAGGTTGTGGTGGTCTTCAATCATGTTTAATGGGTCCCAAGATTTCCATTGTGCCCACTTTTCTTCATCAAAGTTGCATTCAGAATCGACGGGCAATTCTCCATCGCTGAAAGTAGCAGCCATGGCAATTAGCATCAGGGTATGGAAATCATCTCCGGAGAGAGAATTACACTCCTTTACGTACTGCAAAAAGCGATCCTTATCTCCATATTTCGATATGTGAGTTAATGCCGTCGCCATCTCTATTCCGAAGACTAATTCAAATCCACAATCTCCTGAGTGACAAGCTACAGCGGACCAGCATTCGTCTAACATCCCTCTTACAATAGCGCCGTAACCACCGCTAGATTTTCCAATTAATCCGAAACCTGCTACATCATATCTCTGCATAATTTGCTCTCTTAGGTCTGTCCTCAACCATTCTCCCCAGTGCCCCATAATCTCAGAGTCAATGAATTGATTTCCTCCAAGCGAAGTGAAGGTATCTGGCATGACTAAAATCGCAGGAGTCATTTTTCCTTCTCTTACAAGGCGCTCATGACGTTGTGGAAGGGTTTCCGCAAAAGCCTTCCAATTAGCTCTACCAAATCCTGTTCCAGTGTAGGGTGCCAGATAAATTATGCATGGCAGTGGTCCACCATCGTTGGGCGGTATGTGAACCATAACTTCTCTATTTTCAGGGTCACCAAGAGAATTTTCAAGATTCTTCGAGGAGAAGGAAAATCTCTCAATTATTCCATGAATGGGTTCAAATGAGTGCTCCGGCATGGTTCTGCGATGGACTTCTATGAAATGTGTTTGGCGGTCCTCCAATGGAAGCCTTTGGAGGTTATGTCATGCGATTAATTTCCAGTGGAAATGATGGGGAAGAACGAATCTTCCTCAATCATTATAGGTGTTCGCCAATCGCTGATTATGTCCGGTTGGAGGTAATGATATGACGATTCAAGAGTTTGACTTACCTGCAAGATGGCGTTCATTTTTATTGGATAATTACAGCGAAGCAATCCATAATTTAGAAGTTTCATGGCCTGATGTTCAATCACTTGAGGTATCTTACAGAGTAGTTGAATCGTTTGACCCTGATTTCGCACTTTCAATTGTTGAGGAACCGGAAAATAATACTCAGGCCGCAAACCAAGCCTTGAGCCTCTTGCTTTCGGAACTAGGCTCTCCAAGGATTATTTCTTTCGTTAGAATTATCCATTTACCATCAGATGCTACAAGAAACGTCAGGCAATTAAGATCTGAAGACCTTGGTACTATGATCTCAGTAGAAGCCATCGCTACAAAGATTGGTAAAGTGCTACCCCGAACTTACGAAGGCGTGTTTGTTTGTATTGCATGTGGGCATTCGATTTCCGTATCGCAACCAAACGAACAGGAATTGATAGAACCGATAGAATGCTTCGAAATCGATGGAGGTTGTGGCAGAAAGAAAGGGCAGACTCGTTTTGTTCAAAGAGTCGAAGAATCAATATTGATAAACACCCAATTTATTGAATTACAAGAGCCACCTGAGAATCTGAGAGGCGGTGTTCAACCAGAAAGGATACTTTGCATCGCAGAGCATGATTTAGCAGGAAAATTAAATCCTGGAGATAGAGTTACTGCAAATGGAATGCTATTCGTAAGGTCACAAAGAAAATCTGGTAAGGAAACTCCAATATTCGATATATTTCTGAGAATTCATAGTATCGAAAGAGATAGTATTCCACTCGAAGAAATTCAGATTTCAGATGAAGAAGAATCACAAATCAAGGAGCTCGCAAGGAATGAAAACATTCACGATATTCTGACTAATTCGATAGCACCATCGATATTTGGAATGAAGAGACAAAAGGAATCTCTAATGCTTCAATTGTTTGGAGGCGTTGCCTCTAAAGCAAAAGACGGCACTCGACTTAGAGGAGATATTCACATTTTATTGATGGGAGATCCCGGTGTAGCGAAATCGCAATTACTGTCTTACATGTCTCTGATTTCACCTAGGGGGAGATTCACTTCAGGTATGTCAGCATCCGCAGCAGGTTTGACAGCCGCAGCCGTACAAGATTCAGCCGCTGAGGGCAGGTGGACCTTGGAGGCAGGTGCTCTCGCACTAGCTGACCTTGGGCTCGCCGCCATCGACGAATTCGACAAGATGAATGAAAATGATAGGTCATCAATGCACGAAGCGATGGAACAACAACGGATCTCAATTTCTAAAGCAGGAATCAATGCGACCCTATCTACAAGATGTGCAATTTTAGCTGCGGCTAACCCAAAGGCAGGTAGGTTCGAACCCGTTTCAGAAGTACCGTTTACTCAGCAGATTAATTTGAAGCCAGCATTGATTTCTCGGTTTGATGTAATTTGGTTATTGACCGACCAGCCAAAAGCCGAATTCGATACGATGATTGCAAACCACATTATGCAGAATAGAGGGGAAGCGACTCCTGAAATCCTGATTGAACAAGGAAGTGAAGTAGATCCCTCCAAGGCAGCTAATGCTGGCGGAATTGACGAGAAAGATGGAATCGTAAATCGAGATTTGATACGCAAGTATGTAGCATATGCAAAAAGAACAATTCACCCTAGCTTGACAGATGATGCAAGAGACGCTCTCGCAAAGTTTTATGTTGAAACAAGAAGGCAAGGAGGAGAATCAAATGACTCAATATCAATATCAGCGAGGGCGATAGAAGGTCTGTACAGATTAGCTCAGGCATCAGCGCGGGTTCGCTTATCTCAAGAGGCGACGATGGATGATGCAGATAGGGCTATTAGAATTACAAAAACTTGGAGATATGAATTGATGGGCGAGAATTTCGATGAAACTACGATTCAATCTGGCAAGAAAGCCACTGCAAGAAATCGCGAAAGAGTAGTTCTTGAGATAGTCAAGAGAATTTACTTAGAAACTGGAGAAATAGTCGATATCAACGACGTATTTACAGAATCCGGACGGATGGACATCCCAAGAGATGTGGCTGAAGATTTGATAGAACATCTGATTCGTGATGGCAGATTAATGCGTCCACGAGGTTATGACACACTACAGCCAGTGTGAACGATGTACTGATAATTATGACATCATACCGGTGAGTACATGGAACCAAATGGTGATGTCGCCACACCCTCCAAATTGGACCCAGAATCGCTGGGATTCATGTGTGGTATAGAAGTTCATCAACAGTTAGCAACTGGTAAACTTCATTCTCGCCAACCTGGTGAAATGCATGATGTAACCATCGAGTCCGTTCCAGACTCTTGGCCAAGGGTAAAGAGAAAATTACGTTCCGCTGTGGGCGAAGGTGGTAATGTCGATATCGCTGCAAGGTTTGAAGCGAAAAGAAACCGTTCATTCATCTATTGTAAATCACCTAATGCTGGATTAATCGAGTTAGATGACCAACCGCCTCTTCCCCACGATAAAGAAGCATTGGACATTGCGTTAACCGTTTCAGGAATGCTGAACGCCCATCCTTCCCCACTTCTTCAGACGATGAGGAAAACAGTGATTGACGGGTCTAATACAAGTGGATTCCAACGCACAACATTGGTTGCAACGGGCGGAGAGTTACAAACAGACGGAGGCCCTGTTGGAATAGAAGTTCTCTGCCTTGAGGAAGATAGTGCAAGAAAATTGGATAGTGAATTAACTCCCGATGGAGAAGTAGTAACCTGGAATTTAGACAGGTTGGGAATTCCTTTAATCGAAATAGCGACTTCTCCAGATATTACGTCACCAGACCACGCAAAGCAAACTGCAATTTCTCTGGGCAGAACACTCAGAGATACAAGGAGAGTAAGAAGAGGCCTTGGGAGCATCAGGCAGGACCTAAACGTCTCAATCATGTGTGGAGACAGGGTTGAAATCAAAGGATGTCAAGACCTTGAATGGATTCCAAGAATTATCCGATGCGAAATGGCAAGACAATTGCATTTTTACAGATTAGCAAATCACCTTAGAAATCAACACGGCCTGCCATTACTACCTCCAGAACGAACCGTAAAATCAGAAAACGTCCGCTCAATAATTGAAAGCAAGTTCGAGTTTTCTCTCAATGACGTCTCGAATTTATTCACCGACTGCGAATCCAAAATGGTGAAGTCCGGTTTCGACAATAATTTCGTGATGATGGCACTTCCTCTTCCTGGATTTTCTGGATTGATCGGTAAGAAAGAATTCGATGAAGAGGGCGCGCAACTGCCAAGACTTGGAAGGGAGTTAGCTGGTGCTGCAAAGCTTGCAGGCGTTGCAGGAATATTTCATTCAGATGAATTGCCGGCCTATGGTTTAGAACAAAGTCATGTTGATGCTGTCAGGAACGCGTTATCAAACGTCGACTCATTTGTGCTATGCCTTGCACCAGAATGGCAAGCGAAGTTGGCACTTGAAAGCGTTTACAACAGAGCGTTACAAGCGTTCGAAAGGATACCTCAAGAAGTAAGGAATGTAGTCGTCAAGAAGGGAGCTCCAGAAGACGGAACGACAACTCCAATGCGCCCTCTTCCAGGCGGAGCTCGCATGTATCCAGAAACAGATATTCCACCATTAACCCTGACTAGGGAAAAGTGGGAAACAGTATTGCAGAATTTACCTATGACTCAAGAAGAAAGACTTCAACGATTAGAATCTTACAATATTAGTAATGACCAGGTGAAGCAACTGGTTTCAAGGGAATTAGATGACCACTTTGTTTCTCATGCAAACGGCTTACCATACAAGGCATGGGCGACTATGATTTTAGAAAACCAAGGTGATTATGGCTTGATGGCACTAATCTTAGCCGCTAAAGAAAAAGGTGTGCTGACACGTGAAGGCATAGGTCCAATGATAGAATATTTCTCTGGACAATCACCTTCTATGAATCAAATAGATGCTGCTTCAGAGAAGTTGGGATACAAACCTGCAGATACAGGTGACCTGATGGCGATCGTGGAAAGTGTAGTCGAATCCCGGTTAGAATTTGTCAAGGAAAAGGGAATGGCTGCAATGGGCCCATTGATGGGAATCGTGATGAAGGAATGCAAAGGAGCAGCCGATGGGAAACAAGTAAGTGCTCTACTAAGGGAAGTTATTCAGAGGCATGTTTGATGAAAAAAATTGCTTCCACCTTAGCAATTATATTCTTTTTTACAATCGTTGTAAATGCAGAAACATCCCCAAATTTGGTTTGGAGTAAAGACTTAGACAATGGCTACATATCTACTTCTCCTTTAATCGTAGAAGACCAGGTATTCGTAAGAACATCAGGATTTTGGACAGGAGATGAGAGGCCTCATGTCTATTCATTTAACATATCATCAGGCGATGAAAACTGGAGATTCAAAAGTCAAACCTCTACTCAGCATGACATGTCACCCTTGCTTTACGTAGAAGCAAAGAGTTCAGCATGTGGCGATTGGCCAAACATGCTTGTTGTGGGTTGGAATGATGGAAAGGTCACGGCCTTAAATCCAGAAAATGGGTCTCTAATTTGGGAAATCCAAACCGAAACTCAAATGTTGGGTATAACCGGTAAAATGGCAATAGATGATGACGCATTAATCGTGCCAACTCGAACAGGGATCGGGTCATATTGTTTGGCAGATGGCACTACAAACTTCTATGCTGATTTTGGTGAAATTGGTTGGAGAAACGGCGTTACAGTTACCGCCGAATCATACTTCATTGGAAACGAAAACGGCTCATTGTATAGTGTAACAAAGTCTGGCGAGTTCACTAAACTAAACAATTTCAACGGGAAAATCAGACATGCTCCAATAATCACTGCGGCAGGGATATTAATTCATTTACAAACGGATGGTGGCTCAAAGATATACCTTGATGGATTGGAAATTTCCGATGAGGGGAGTTCGCCTGCAATACCAATAAAAAATGCAAATAACGTGTATCTTGCTACAAGCCAAAACATCATCAAAATGGAATGTGAATCTTCTTGCATCGAAATTGAGAGAAAAGAATCAACTTCAAATGGTGAGATTTCATTTATCGAATACAACGGTAAATCTATGGTCAGTTTTCCTATAAATTCCCCTAGTGGTGGTTGGTTAATTGGAGAAAACGTAACTTCTACAGAAATTACCTTTTCAGAATTTGGAACATATACTACTGCAGGTATTGCTTCTAATGGAGAAGGAGTTTTGGCTTTTGGAAATGATAATGGCATACTGTATGTGGTTTCAGACAGCACCGAATCTTCGAATATAGATCAAGTATCGACAATATATGCAATTGCAATCTCATCAATTTTGTCGATAATTATTTTCCCGTTGGTTTTCAAAAGAAATAAGCAATTAGGATCTAAGATAGGGCTCCTTCTATCATTCATTCTCATGATTTTGATATTTCCTCAATTGGCAAATTTATGGTCGGAAAGCGTGTCAGAACTCGGCCCTGAAGGTACTGATTGGGATGATGATTGGCCACAAGAATGGGTTGGAACTCAAGTGGTTGTAATCGAATTAGAATCAGGAAATGTAGTGGTCGGAGGACTGTCTGGATTCACCAATGTGGAAGAAATTACTACCCATGTTGCCACAGAAAATGGAATTGTTGTAGAGATTGAAAGTTATGATTTTGGTTCATGGATAACATCATTCAATGAGGAATCTGGTGAAGGATGGGAGTTTACGGTTGACGGGAAATTGTCACCTCAGGGAATGACTGATACGATTATCGATGAAGATAGCGTAGTTAGATGGAAGCCAGCGTGAAGTTCAAGAGATATGTCCTCTCAGGTGTCTTCATGGTACTTACCGATGGTGTCCACGGGCCGGCCTTGGCTCCATCAGAGATGTTACTCCTAAATTCAGGAATAATAGCAATCTGCTACATGCTATTGTGTAAACCATCTTTCACAAAAAAGGGAGAGATATTCCTTCTTTCAGCATTAACAGTTGTAGCGGCTACAAGTAGAATAGTTCTGGAGCCTTTACCAAACGTACAACCCTTGACAGTGATGTGTTTGGTGATGGGAGCAACTTTGGGCGCGAGGAGGGGAATGGCTTTTGCAGTGATGGCTACACTTCTGTCCAATCTATTCTTATCGCATGGTTATTGGACAATTTTCCAAGCAACGGGTTGGGCTATGATTGCTCTCGCAGGGTCAAAACTTAACCTAGTTCAAAACAAAAAAATAATGATGAAGAAATTGGCTATTTCCAGCGTGATTTTTTCGATTCTATTTGGCTGGTGGGTCTCTTTATCAATATACCAAATTGGAATGTCCGGCGAACAATTCTTCCTATACATCTTGAACGGTTTGCCATTCGATTTCATGCACGCAATGGCGAGTTTGGTAACAGCTGTTTGGCTTGCTCCATGGTTAGTTAATCTGACCTGTGAAATTTCACATTCAGATTACAGAGAAACTTCAGTTGGTGAAACAGATGTCATCATCGCCTGATGAAGTAACAATGGTCCTTGTCGTGAGGGACGATTTGAAATTGTCAAAGGGTAAACTTGCCGCTCAGTGCGCTCACGCCGCGGTGGACTGTGCATTAAAAGCAAGGAAAAAGGCCCCACGGCTTTTTGAACGCTGGAATAATTTTGGTTCTCGAAAAATTGTCGTAAGGGCTGATGACGAGTCTCACATTCGTGAATTGTATGCTAAAGCTATGACTGCAGGTTTAGTCTCACATCTTGTAAAAGATGCTGGAAGAACAGAAATTCCAGCAGGGACAGTTACAGTTTTAGGCATAGGTCCTGCTACAAGGATGACAGTTGATGCGATAACAAGTGACCTGAAACTGCTTTGAGGTATTGCATACTCGAAGGGCCATGCGCGAGTATCCATCTGACCGGGTAGATGTCCGCAGTGACACAGTTACTCAACCAACTTCCGGAATGCGCAAAGTAATGGAGTCAGCTAAGGTTGGTGATGATGTATTGGGCGATGATCCAACAGTCATCGAACTCCAGAATCGAGTTGCAAAAATGTTCGGTAAAGAGGCGGCATTATTCGTAGCAAGTGGAACGATGTCAAATGCTATTGCTCTGAAGACCCATACCTCTCCTGGCGACGAAATCGTCTGTGATAAGACCGCTCATATTTACAAATACGAGGGTGGAGGCTATGCCGCACTTTGTGGTGCGTCTATTTCCCTGGTCGAAGGGAAAGGCGGGATCATGACTGCTACACAAGTACAGTCCGCCATTAGAAAAGCCGAAGGTTCAGGCTCCCACTATCCAGACTGTACACTAATCTGTGTAGAGAACACCTCTAACTTAGGAGGAGGCGCTTGTTATACCCAAGAAGCACTTGACGAGATAGCCGCCGTCGCTAAAGCTAATGATTGTGCAACTCATATTGACGGAGCGAGAATATTCAACGCATCGATAGCTACTGGTGTAGATGTTGCCAGAATGTGCAGAGATTACGATTCCGTTTCAATCTGTTTTTCCAAAGGACTGGGAGCACCTGTAGGTTCGGTTTTAGTTGGCAGTCAGAAATTTATCGAAAAAGCTCACAGATGGAGAAAAATGTTTGGCGGAGGTTGGAGGCAGGCAGGAGTCCTTGCAGCCGCTGCCTTGTACGCTTTAGACCATCATGTTGAACGACTATCTGAAGACCATGCCAGAGCAAGACATGTAGCAGAGGAAATTAACAAAATGGACAATTTCAGCGTCGATTTAGAAGCTGTCGAATCAAACCTCGTTTACGTTAATTACGCTGGTTCAGCGAAGGAGCTGGTTGAAAAACTCAGAGTAAGGGGGATCGATATGTTTGATTTACCTTACAATAGAGTAAGAATCGCTATACATTTGCATATTACAGATGAGGATGTTGAAAGAATTATTCAAGCCTTCTCTGAGTTGTGATTGCTGCAATTATCGTGATCGATAATACAGCAATAATTCCAATACTAGGTAGCCCGTTTTCATCCTCGACCGCCTTTGGTTCTGGAACACAGTCGTTAGTGACTTCACAATCATCTACAATTTCGGGGAGGACTATTTGGTGAATTAGATGTATTTGCAAATCATTTCCATCATGAGCATCTGGTAAGGTGAGGTTCATTGTGCCAACACTAGCATTACCTAATTCAATAATACCTTTTACAACATGAGGATAATTTTCAACGCCGTTACTTCCGTCAGGGAAATATGCGTATCTCTCTGTAATCCAAACCATACTAATCAGGTCCCCGCCTTCAGGAACTAAATCTTCAGAATGTGAAATTGACCAACTTAACACACCAGTTGAGTTGGTAGTGCTAACCCAGGTCATTGAGGAACTTCCAAGACCCAAATCAAGAGATTGGCCAGCTAAATTGATGTAATCGTTTTCCAAGGAGTCAGATTCAGGAACGCTACCCACTTGTTTCATGCTCCCGTTAAAAACAACGGTAGGAGGTTGTCCACCGTCGTAGCGGTCATTCCATCTTGCTTCACCAGCAGTTGTGCCCCACGGATCCTCTGAGTCCTGATCACGGTGGAAATGGAATTGTTGAATGTTGGTTCCATTATTTTCTATATCATCTAACGCATGTTCAACGTATACACAATTAGTGCACCACGTAGCAGTGTAGTATTCAACAATTGACGGTAAATCTGTAAGGTTGGAAGAAACATTTCCTGAAGCATTCGTGTTGAGTGTTATCCCACCGAATGAGGCTCCGACATCATCTACTTCAACAGCGACTCCGGCACTTGCGGAGTGGATTGATGAGATTGAAAACAAAATTGCAACTAGCACGATATATGGTCGCATTATTCGACCGATAGATTACATGTTATCAAGAGTTATTACGAATTTTTATGCATGGGTTCAAGAACTACTGTCAAAGACGAAGACCGTTACGAGGCTTCGGGAATGATGTCATCTGCAGAATCTGTGAACACAGGAGTTACCATGGAAGAAACTCCTGCCGGAGAGATTATGCCAAAATGGTTGTTTGAAGCATTGATATCAAGAAATAGGATTATGGTGTTGTACCCTACTGAAGCATCCAGGAAAAATAGCATCAAACGGCTTCACAATACCGGGAAATCGGGATTAATCGATACAACATTACACGTCACGCTAAAGAGATTAATTTCGACTTTACATCTTGATTTGAGATTGCCTTCTGTGATGGAAGACGATGGGATTTTGTTTGAGAGGGTACATGAGGGTCTCATAGCTGCGTCAGAGGATTATCGACTGTTAGGGCTGATGAGTAATCCTAATGCAAAGTGGAATCGATCTAAAACCAGAAGGCTCCTCTCACTTTACAAAGAAATATCATCACTTAGTTCTCCTTGGAATTGGGAGGAGGACCCAGGAGCGAAGGTGTGTGACGATGTCCTGATTGAAATTGGGAAAAAATACAATTCAACTCACCCATTACGAGTCGAAAGAGAAGTGCTAAAATCGTTACAAGAGGCCAAAGACTCACCATTTACAATCTCTGATATTGATGGAATAATTATGCTTGACCATCCTACTGGAATAAGCGAACTCAGCCTTGAATTACTGAGTGAACTATCTCGATTTACAGGAGTCCATCAATTGGTAAATCCCGGTTCACACAGGCTTGGCTACCATGGTGAATTTATCCACGATATTTCTTCGATATCTTCCAAATCAGAATTGCCTTCATGGGTTCCAGGACATGAGGTAAAAAAGCAGTCTAATTCAGGCGATTGGTTCACTACAATAGGTAAAGAAAACGATACTTCAATTCACAGAATTATCGTAGAAAAAGAAAGCCATGAGGTATTGGCATTGGCAAATATGATTCCAAAACTCGGTGTAAATAGCGTAATTATTTCAGGCGACCCTGATTCCTTAAAATCAGATTTGAGAAATCACCTTGAGCATATAGGAATTAAGATTAGTGAAAGTGCCAAGAAATTGATTGAAAATCCATCTATTGCACAATTATTGGAGATAATGAATATTGCAAATGGAGAAGAAGCTTGGTCTCTAGCAAGATTGGCTGATATAAATTCTCAAATTGGTTTACCAATTGACCTCAGTTTCGGCGATTTGACTCATCCACAAAATGAGGAATGGAAACCGAAATTTCATGCCGAGGTAATGACTGAGTTGGCAAGAGGATTCCATTTATTGGGAGGTAAAGGAACACTATCGAGGTGGCTCTATACCCTTTCAAATGCATCTCCCAGAGCAGGTGTTGACGAAGAAAAAAGATTACGAGAATTAGAGGAATGCCAATGGTGGCTTCTTGCTTTTGCTAACTGGATGCAACCACTATTACCCGACTTCGATAGAGAAATCAATACAGATTTTTTTATTGGATGCTCCACTAAAAAATCGCTACCGGTTAATGAATCTCCATCAAATGTAATCAAATGGTTTAATTCCACTGCAACTAAAATCAAATGGGATAATTTAACGCAACAAGATTTCTCAAATTCAAATAATATCCAAAGCCTGCAAACCCTCTATTCGACAATAACAAAATTCTCACTTGAAGGTATTGAGATTTCGAGTGAAAACATCATTGATTTAGTTACTAGCATCTCAGAAAACACCGAAACCATTGCGTCTAGAGGTAACGATTCTGAAATTCAAGTATTGAATTATTCCCAAGCATACGGCATAGAGGCTGACACAATTATTCTCTGCGGTTTAGATTCTACAAAGTGGTCCATGAAAAATAGACCAATTCCTTGGCTGGATGATAATCAAAGAATGAAATTAGGATTACACAAACCAGATGAACCATTGCGGATTGGAAGGCATCTTCTAAGACACTACTTGAACTGTGCAAAAACCGTCATAATTATCGATACTACCATAGAAGATGGTGTTGAATTTTCTGGACCTTTAGATGAGTGGTTCAATACATTGAAACAAAGTGGTAAACTCGAAGTTCTGAATCAGTCACCCGACATAATTTCGCCAGAAGAATGGCACCCTAATACTGCGAATAGAGCATGGGAATGGAAAACAATAGACAAGGAAAATAAATTGTTTTTCAGGGTTAATTCAATGCAAATTGTGGACAATAATGTTACCACTCATCGAAGTGGTGGATTACCTAGAGATTCCGTTCAACGTGCAGGTTTATCGGTCATTGAAAATAGGACGCCACAACTTAAGCCAAATAACTACAGAGGAATGCTATATGCTGCAGAAAATGAAGTTCTAAGTGACCAAATCGATAGACGAATTATATCTCCGAACTTAGAAGAAGGAGATGTTTTTTCTTTTGATGAGGCAACAAATTTAGTGATTACTTCAGGTCTTAAACTGACCCCTTCCCGATATACCCCTGCTAATGGTAGGAGTTCTCCAGAATGGCCTCATTTAGGCTTGAAGGGTGAAAAACATACGGGGCTTCCAATCGATCCACGTCCAATATCCCCTCCATCCACTCAATTTAGTGAACTTGATTCAATCTTAGGAAGGACTTCTGTTGAATATGGCACTCCAAAATCATGGTCCCAAAGTCGCTTGCAATCGTGGTTAGACTGCCCAAGAAAAGCATGGTATGAGAAACACATGAGGGTTACAAGAGATGAAAATTTGCGTGAAGATTTGGCGGCAATAACAAGAGGAGACATAGTTCATCAGATTGAAGAAACAATACTTTATGCTCATGGTTTAGAGTCAAACAAAATTTCTGCTCAATCAAATCCACTGAATTTAGGACAACTACAAAATCCAGAGAATGCATGGATAATCGCACTGAATAAATTGCAAGAAATTGCTACATGGATGAAAAGAGTTGACGGTGTTGCCGCTCACCGATGCAGAGATTTAGTTGGAGTAAGTCCTGAAGAATGGAATTCATTTATCGATGAAGAAATACAAATTCCGATCGGGGGCAGATTGGGCAGAATGATAATTGCCGACTTTGGCCTAACAAACGCCTCACCTATTGCTGTTGAGTGGCAAATAAAGAATCACGGTAAATATACTGCAGATATTTCATTACCAGAATCTGAAACATCTGTGGTGGTTAACGGGCGTATAGATAGAGTCGATGAAATAAAGTTGGAATACGAGATGATGGATGATGAAATCGCAGAAACAATCCCATTAGATTTTGACCTTTCTTCGCCTCCAAAATCCAAGAGATTAGTCGTAATCAGAGATATCAAATCTGTCGATGGAACAAAAGATAATGGGGATGAACAACGTCATCTTAATTCAATCTTCAAAGAATTACAACTTGCTCTATATGCAAGAGCTTGGGAAGTTTCAAATCCTGGTGATAGGGTTATTGGAGTTGGAGTAACGACAGTTGGAAATGATACGATACATAGAATTGAATTAGATCCAGAATTTGATGCATTTGTTGAACATTTAAGCATTGGAGAGATAACAAGTCACACACATGGGCATTATCGCTTGCCAGGTTCAGAACTTGATTTGTCCTCGAATCCTTTCAGGGCTTGGATGAGAGAGAGAATAACAACTGCAACGAGAGTCATTGAAGGAATAAAAATAGGAAATATTCATCCTGAACCATCCTCACAAAACTGCAAGTATTGTGGAATTGCTGATGCTTGCCCAAGTTCAAATCGAGGTGATTATTGATGGTTGATTTTAATCGTTCCCAATCACTTGGCCTCGATATTGACCGACATATTGCGATAGACGCAGGCGCAGGAACTGGTAAGACCACAGTCATGGCTAGTAGGTACATACAACACCTTCTTTCAAGGCAGCAAAGAGCGACAATTCTTCTTCCCCCCGCACCAAGAATTCCGCTAAAAGGACAAGGTGCCATAAGGTGCCCTTCCAATGAGAGGTCATCTATGGAACAATGGCCGGGACTTCTACCAACAGAAACTGTGGCCATAACCTTCACACGAAAAGCTGCTGCAGAACTTAAAGCTAGAATTAGAAAAGAAATCACAAGGTTACGGGCTCAACCAGTTTCAAAGCAAGACGATGCGGGAGTTCATGATGTTAGGTTACGTAATCAAGGGGATGTTGAGATGCTACTTTCATTATTGGACGATGCTCCTATTTCGACTATTGACTCATTCTTGTCATCAATAGTCACTCCGTGGATAGGACTTGTTTCAGAAGATCCTGCATCAGAACAAATCGATGAAGATTCATCGATAATTTTACGCGAAGAGGCGATTAGAGCCGCTTGGAGATTACAAACTCCCGTTGACGGAATAGAACTTGGGATAAGTGGGGACATAGACAATTTCCTTCAATCTAGAAATCGGTTATCAGTTCTACTCGGTGGACAGAATTCTTCATCCACAGTGATTCGTGGTATGTTGAAAAAATCATTATTTGTAGAAGAAGCTTCGAGAAATCTGAATGTTGAGAATAGAAGTCAACTACAAGTTGAGGACTTTGAACATTTATTCTTAGATCCTGTGATTGAAATTTTGGAGGACTGGTATTCTGAGTTTAGAGGCTTAACCACTCAGTGGTGTAATTACTGGTTAGATGCCGGCGCAGGGTTCGTTTTAGGTGCCGATGAACCAATTGGGATGACTCGATTTAGGTATATACAGTATCTCTGTACTCTTGACATCTCATCTGATGCTGAAAAATTACAGTGGATATTCCTTGCGAGTCATGCCATGATATCACATTCAAACCTGAAGAAGTTGAATTGTAAACCCCTCTCGGGAGATAAACCACCTAAGAGTAAAGGCTGGCCATCTGGAATTTTAACTAAACGTGATTGTAATCTAGCTAATGATATCAAAGATATGATTATTGAAAATGTTAGAACTGTATCAGCACCTATCCGAGAATTACTCACAACCAATCAGGGATTCTTACTAAGAAACCTCGGTCAAGCATCGTTTTTGTTTAATCCGATAATCAATACCCCAACAGAGGTTCCAGGGCAAATGGCTCATCCTCCGAGGCTTTCTATGCCACTCCCCCAATTATCTCCTGCCTCGGAAATGCGTTTGTCAACCGAATTAGAGTTGCAGGTCATAACAGACCTTTTCACGGTGCACAAAGGAGTGAAGGAAATCCTTAGCAGGCTCAAAACTATTGAAGGGGTAATTGACCATGATGACATGCATCGCCTTGCTGAGGATTTATTGCTAACAAGGTGTCCATCGGTTTGCAGGAAATGGTATCCAACGACCGTAATTGATGAATTGGATTCAATTGGGGCCGAACCGTGGACAGACGACCATCTAAATCGGGCGATAACGGCTTGTGGTGATAATGCAGAAGTAAAATCTGACCTTATGAAAAGAATAGATTTATTGAGGAATTTAAGGCGACAATTCCGAGCTTTCATCATAGACGAGTACCAAGATACTAACCCTCAACACTTCCGTCTATTAGCAAGACTTTGGGGACGAAGAAAATTGGAAAGTGACGAACCACCACCTCCTGCAGGAGATTGGG
>JAPOHM010000136.1 GCA_029979405.1 Methanobacteriota archaeon | reverse complement strand
TCAAATTGATCTCTGTCTCCTGCTTCTACATGCTTCTCTTCTTTCAATTCGAATCCCAAACCTGTAATGTCTGGAAAAAATGTATCAGGGTCTGCTACTCTAGTATCAATTATTGTGCGATGTAATATTTTTACGTGGGGAAGAAATAATTTGTAGATTTCTCCACCACCAATAATCCAGCCATCCATTTCTGAGGCTTCCTCGAAATCGATATTATTAACATTTTTAAATTCTTTACTTCTGCTAAGAACAAAGTGTTCTCTTCCTGGTAACTTCCCGGGAAGTGATTCCCATGTTTTCCTACCCATGATTAGGTTGGAATCCATTGTGACATTTTTGAAATGTTGCAAATCTGTTGACTGCCTCCAGGGTAAGTCTCCATCCTTGCCAATGGCTCCATTTCTATCGCAGGCAACTATCATCCCGAGCATTTTATCACACTGCAATTGGGGCTTTTATGTGAGGATGGTGTTCATAACCGACAACTTCTATGTCATCATAAGTAAAATTGTCAATATCTTTGATATTTGGATTTAGTTTAAGTGTCGGCAAAGGTTCTATTGGTTTTCGTGAAAGTTGGAGTTTTGCTTGTTCGAGATGATTCATGTACAAATGGGCATCACCAAGAGTATGAACGAATGTCCCGGCCTCTAAGTCGCATACTTGGGCCATCATATGGGTTAGGAGTGCATAGGATGCTATGTTGAATGGCACTCCCAAAAATACGTCTGCACTTCTTTGGTATAACTGACAATTTAATTTGCCATTTGCGACATGGAATTGGAAAAAGGCGTGGCATGGCATTAATGCCATTTCATCTAACTCACCTACATTCCATGCACTAACTATAATTCGTCGCGAATTAGGATTATTCTTAATCATCTCAATAGCTTGTTGTACTTGGTCGATTATTCTTCCATCTTTAGACTCCCACTTTCGCCATTGCTTGCCATAAACGGGACCCAAATCGCCATTTTCATCAGCCCACTCGTTCCAAATTCTGACTCCATTGTCTTGCAGGTACTTGATATTAGTATCTCCTGCTAAAAACCATAATAATTCATGAACGATTGATTTTAGATGTAGTTTTTTTGTGGTGACCATTGGAAACCCCTTCGACAAATCAAAGCGCATTTGATGCCCAAAAACCGAAATTGTTCCGGTACCCGTACGGTCACCCTTCTCTTCTCCCTCATCGAGGATGCGTTGCATCAGGTCAAGGTATTCCTGCATCAGTAACAACCATACTTACGGAAGCCTTTGATGATTTTCACGGAGCACCTTGTCCCTTTATCCTATTCATGAATTCATCTGTAAATTCTCGATAGTATGAAGAAAGTGCAGATTTAACCTCGTGGTCTTCTTTGTGAGCAAGTGCTTGCAATTCTTCTAATGTGGCTCTTTTTTCAATCCACTCCCACCAAGTTATTGGTTTTCCAAAGGATACGGTAACTCTCCTCCAAAACCTAGGAAACTTGTGCCTGGATGGAGTCATGAAGTCCCTTGTACCTTGTAATCCAATTGGTACTATTGGTACATCTGGATAAGATGCAGATAATCTCGCAATCCCAGTCTTTCCTGGTAGCAAATAAGGTGCTTCCTCTTTCTTTGAACGCGTTCCTTCAGGGAATATCCCCAACGCTCGTTCGGAGTGCAGAACAGTTGCTGCATTAGAAAGTGCCTCGCCTCCTCCAGTTTCGCGATTTGTTTCTATTTGTCCTGTAGCCCGCATAAATGTCGCAAGAGCGAAATTTTTGAAATGGCCGTCTTTAGCTAAGTAGTGTGTTTTTCTTCGTGAAGCCAAGATGACAAGTATGGGGTCTACATGTGATAAGTGATTAGCCGCGAGTATAGTTGCCCCCTTCTTTGGTACATTTTTGACACCCCTTATTTTCATTCTCAATATTGTCCTAAAAAATGAGCCAAGAGTCCATCTCAAGAAATTATATGCTTGATCACCAGTTATTTTTTCCGAAGCGGGTGTTATTTTGTAGTGTTCCTCTAAGGCCAGCCAGGCTTTTTTGAGGTCACTCATGTATTTCCCTGAAACTATCTTGCCTTTGATGATTACTTCTATTCTTTAGTTGAAAATAATGAAATGTAGGGTTCTTGAGCGTTATCACATGCGTCTGTTGGTCCTTGCCATGTTGCTCTCTGCGACTATGGCTCCAGTAGTCGTTGCAGACGCAAAATGGGAAGAGGATAATTGGCTCTTTACGATCGGTAAGGAATTTTTAGAAAATGGTGACGAATTTGGTTGTTATGGAGTTCCAAACCTTGATTGGAAGATAGACCCTGGTGCAGTTGCTATTGAATGTAGAGACTACATAGAGAACAGGATAGATGCCTCAAAGTGGGGGCAAAATGCAATTTCTACCTATACTCCAGATGATTTATCGGCTTATCAACATACGATAATTGGAAATCAAGGTTACATGGTTCACGGTGATAACACGGGTCAGTCTGCGAAAGCATGGCACAATTCAAGTAATGAACCACTTAACGAATTTGATTGGTTCGATTTAGGAAGAAGAGGTGGTTCACTCGAAAAAGGAATTGCAGATGTCAACGAATTAGAGTCACAGTTGGATGCAGGCGGTTTGGTTAACATGTATTGGGTTGGAAGAATTAGCGACCTTAATGTCAGGCACGATTCCGATGTTATAGATTTATTTTCTGAAAGAGATGACATATGGTACACTACATGGGGTGAAGCATATTCATATTGGACTGTGGAAAGATGTAATCAGTTTGACCACCAGATGGATAATCAAACGCTAAAATTTGTTCACGAAGAAACAGAACAGTGTAAGGCTGCAGCACCAAACGCTTGGAATGTTCCTGTAACTTGGGTAGCAAATATAGGAAATACATCTGTAATTAATTCTTCATTATCGGAGATTTCTGTGGATGAATCAAATACCATGGAAGGTTGGAGACAAGAAGGTTCAAATCTATATTTCAGCGTACTAAGAGGGCATAATGTGAGTTTTACACTTTCAAATGAAACTGATTATGATATCACAGGCAGGACTCAATTTTTCAATAACAAATCGGTTGCATTAACTATAGCTGGCCACTCAACAACAGATTTGTTTCACTGGTCAAAGAGATTTGATGACCAAGAAAATCTAAGATTCACGTGGTTGATTAGTCCAAAACCTATCGATTCAGGTATTGCATGGCTTCCCTATGCTGGCTTAGCCGTTCTGGTAAGTAGTGTGGCGGGAATTTACCTTTTGATAAAAAAAGACGAAAAAGAGTACATACTTTCCGAAGCCTTGATGCGTGATACTGTTGAGGGTGATGATGATGAATGACGATTTAGTGATTGACCCATGGGGGTCATCTCAGTCAACAGACTATTCTAAGATAATAGAAAAGTTTGGTCTTTCATCTACTGATAACCTGAACATTCCTAATCCTTCAAAATTACACCGAAGAGGTATTGTTTTTGCCCATCGAGATTTGGATTCAATATTCCATGCTAATAACAATGGTAATCCGTTTGGAGTGCTTACAGGCTTGATGCCATCAGGAAGAATGCATCTCGGTCACTCGATGGTAATTGAACAAGTAGAATGGTTTCAAAATTTAGGTGGCGACGTAACAATCGCTGTCGCAGACCTTGAGTCAACTGCAACAAGGGGAATTTCCCTTCAAGAAGGTCGTAAAATCGCCACAGAAGAATATGTGGCAAACTATGCTGCACTGGGATTAGATCCAAACAAAACTAACGTATATTTTCAATCACAAAGAAGTGTTGTACAAAGGCTTGGTTTTCAATTAGGAAAACGTACAAACCTTTCAGAGTTTGAGGCAATTTACGGCTTCGATGGAAGTACTAACCTCGCTCATGTTCAGGCACCACTCGTACAAGCCGGAGATATTTTGCATCCTCAATTGGATGAATACGGGGGCTTGCGTCCGATTGTAGTTCCGGTAGGTGTTGACCAAGACCCGCATCTAAGATTGACACGTGGATTAGCTTCCAAAACCAATTGGTTCAATGTTAGCGAAGCAAAAATGGGTTTGCAAATTGGAGTTTCAATACAAGAAGATAATCGGGGAATTATGGGCGTTGATGCTACTGGTAGAGTAAACAAAGAAGTTCAAAATCAAATATTTGGGAAAATAGTTGATGCAATGACGTCATTGGGATATTCGGATATTAATTCCAATCCAAAACACGGAACGGTAAACCTACCCGCGGCAGCGTCAAAAGATAAGCACAGTATCAAAATGAGTTTGTTAACACTGGAAAGAGAACTGGGTGGAATGGGTCTACTATCTCCCTCCAGTACATATCACCGATTTGCAGTTGGTATGACTGGGGATAAAATGTCATCATCCAAACCAAAAACAACATTATTCCTCTCTGATGATGTTGATGTGGCTACTAAAAAGATAAAGAAATCATTTTCTGGCGGTCAAGCGACTGTTGAAGAGCACAGAAGATTGGGTGGCGATCCGGACAAGGATGTAGCTTATCAGTACATGATGTACTTCTTTGAGGATGATGATAATTACTTGTCTGAAATAAATCGAGATTATCGTTCCGGTAAGATTTTGGCT
>JAPOHM010000062.1 GCA_029979405.1 Methanobacteriota archaeon | reverse complement strand
GGGGGTTTCGTTCATGTTAGCAAACTGAGTGAGTCTTTGTTGAAGCTTGATGCTACCGACATGCTCGAATATCTAAGAATTGTTTTACTAGATTCCGATGAGCCAATAGTGAAAGAAGACCTGTCGAGGCAAGCACTTTCTGGTCGTTTTGATAGAGTCATGGCTGATGAGGATAGACTCAATATTGCTCAATTTCATTTAGACCAGTTCGTGAAATCTATTTGGGGCGACGAACTATGGTTCATGGGCGTCACTCAAACTGAGCCTTATTGCCCCTCGTGTTGTAAGGCAATCTCTTTTGAAGATGGGTTGTGCAACTGCAATCCCTAAACGGGAGAGAGCCTTCGCAGGTTCATGGCTGATTGGAAAGATGCCTTTATGGATCGTGTTGAACAGAGTAGTCAAGTCACTGAAAACCAAGAGGAGCAGTTGCAACCTACTCCTTGGTTTGAAATGCTAGTGGATGCCTTAGACGAAAGGACTTCTACTAATTTGAATTCATCTATCGAAAACCTGATGCTACCCGCTCTCGGACAATTAGTTGAAAATCAAAATCAAACCGCAATAGACACAGGACAGGGGTTCAACGCTATCGCAGAAGCTATCGGGCGGTTGGAACGACGAATTGCTCAAGTTGAAAATATGATTGCAGATCCAAGTCCTACAATGACTAATTTAGCGTATGATGCACCGAAAGTGTTTGAAGAGATAACCACCTCTCAGGCACAAGGGGTCGAAGCTGATGTCCAGCAAGAGGAGAGCAAAAACGAAGAGGGTTCGACCGGTTCCGAAGAAATAGATAAATTTCCAATCGAAATGGTCGATGGCTACCATGCGTGGAAGGCGAAAGAGATTTCGTGGGCAGATTTCGTGAAAATGTGCGGCGGTGTCTCGAAGGCCGCTGAAATCAAAAATTGGATAGAAGGTTCCCCTCCATAGAGAACAACCCTCATACGCCAACCCATGCATCGTAAGTCGTGGGAGTCATTGACTTAGTGGAGAGGATGCGCGGCCTTTCTTCTGTGCCTGATGCCTCCCTTTATGCTGTAGCAAGTGAATTGGAAAGAAGAGGGATAGACCCCTCTGAACAACAAATCGAGAAAATTCTTGATTCGATGCTACAAGCCTATGAAAGTAGTAAGGTCTCTCCAGGCACAAACATTGGCGTTATTGCGGCGCATTCCATAGGAGAACCGCTAACTCAAGCGATCATGCGTAGTTTTCATTATGCGGGAGTCAATGCTAACACAGACATTGTTTCAATTTTGAATGAAAACGCTTCTTTGGCTGGTATGAAGTCATTTACAATGGCACTTGCATTGAAACCAGAGTTCAGCGGTTTTGATTCCGTTGTTAGTCTGTCGAACAGATTGATGAGGCAAAGATTGTCTGAGATTTGCAGTATTGAAGTAGTGCAAAACGATTACGACGAATTCGGTGAGGATTACGATAGCATTTTGGAAAAACTGAATTTAGAGCTTGATTCAAAGGAAATCGTATTCAAGCCACTTCCGGGCGTGGGTCTTTACGACCTATACGATTTACTTTCTAATTCTTGGAAACAAGAAGACCCAGAATCATTCCGTGCGCCGTTCAAATTTCCCGGTATGTGGTCGGACAATAGAATGGAAATAAGAGATGATTCAGAGATTGTATGTGTCTTTGGCCCAAGATGGAGTCAAAGAATGGTGGTTGATTTCGCAGATAAGATATCGGTATTGGAGGTATGTCCAGTTCCTTGCCTTACTCCCTTGCAAACCCTAACTTGGGGCAGTTCTACCCGAATCAAAAAATTCTCTTTGTGGGATGAGGAAGGAAAGGATCCCGAAGGAAACATGGGCTGGTGGGTAACGAAAAAAAGGGAGGAATGGGAGGCAATACTGCTACAAGATAAAGATGAAATGTATTGGCCTTTAATCTCGGCTGTCGGCTATACATTTGGAGCTAAGGATAAGTCTAGCGACACCCATTGTTGTGTTGAGTGTGGTTTAGGGTGGAGAGGTGTCCACGCAGCGCCTATGAAAGTTGGACAGTCATCTTACGCAGATGACGCTAGTTGGACTGCTCGTTCTGGGGGCATGGTATTTGATGAAACGAGGAGCCGATTAGAACGGATTATTGAGGAGTTCGAGAGTAGGATGGCATCCGGTGGTTCTGCGGATTTGAATAAGCTTACTTCATTTACTGGCGAGGACTTACAAAATTTAGTTGCATACAGTCATCAAGATCCAGAAGTTGAAAGTGATTACGAGCCAACTTTCTTCCATGATGGCTTGATTCCATTCAATGCCAGAGATGGAGAGTATTACATTTTGTTATCTGGTATATTTGGCAACGGAGAACTTGCTCCAAAGCCAAACTTGCCTGGAGAGTCTATGACTGCTTATCCTAAAAGGAGTATTTCTGGGCCTGAAATCGTATTCGACTCGAAGGCTAGATCGTTCGGTGGCTACTATGCCTTGATTGATGGTGATGAAAGGTTTGATTTTATGAGAACATCTTGTAATAATCCGTTGATGGTGTTTCATGCGTTAGGCATAGAGGCAGCAAGAACCGTTATTCTGAACAATCTATATGCAACAATGGCGAGAGACCCTGAAACATTAGGAAATGATGCGTCTGGAAGGGCGATTTTCTCTGTTGCTGGTAAGGATAACATGGTTTCAATCAAACATCTGATGCTCTATGCAGACGATTTGTGTAAGATGGAAATACCACTACATCAACAACCTTCCAGGGCTGCTATCACAGGTTTGACCGCTACTGCTGGAAGTCGCTCTATTTTGCAACCCGATGGTTCTTTCAAGCACTATCGAGATGCTGTGTCTATCTTGGCATACGAATCAACTTTCCAACAAATCCCAAATTACACTTTAATGGGAGTTACTGATCCCCTTAAGCACCCTGAAAGTAGACAGTTTGTAGGATGGGTTGAAGACCATGCTCCAATGCCACTCCCGCCACACAACTCCTACAAAAAACAAGGACTTGCTGATTTAGGAAATGAAATATCAGAGATAAATTCAGAAATCCGGTTTCTTGAGAATCAATTGCTACAAAAGGGAACAGAACTGAATCCTAACTTTGATGAGATTAGGAATTACACAAAGGCCTCCAGAGTGATTGCACACATTCGTAAAAAACAATTTCAAGAAATCATGCAAGATTCCGAAATGCAACAAATTTCAAGTGAACTCCGTGAAGCTATAAATCGTCTTAATTATGCTAAGTCAATGATTGATTTAGAACCCTTAGATTATTCCTGAACCGATTAAGTCACTACCTTTGATGTTGGACTTTTCGTTCTGCATTGTTGGTTGAGGTGTATTAGCTGGTTCTGGTATTGCCTCTACAGGCTGTATCTCCTCCACAGGAGGCTCTGGAGGCTGTATCTCTTCCACAGGAGGCTCTGGAGGCTGTATCTCCTCCACAGGAGGCTCTGGAGGCTGTATCTCTTCCACAGGAGGCTCTGGGGGCTGTATCTCCTCCACAGGAGGCTCTGGGGGCTGTATCTCCTCCACAGGAGGCTCTGGGGGCTGTATCTCTTCCACAGCTTGATTAGTAAGCGCCTCAATCTGTTCTGGAGGCCTTTCCGCTTCTTCTACTGACTTCTGAAAGAGCCTTTTTCCAGATACCGATACTGTGTATGTTCCCTGTTTGAATTCTTCCCATAGGGCTGAGATTTCTTCCTTTTTCATTCCTTTGTGCGCTGACATAAATTGCGGCCATGTCATTTTCGCCATGCACGGCCCAAACGCTGTTGCCGTATGAAAGTTGCAATTCGCCAAAAAAAACCCCTTCCGCTTTGGAAGGGTGTTCAAAAAAGTTGCAATTTGCCAAAAAAAAGGACTCGCCTACTGGCGAGTCTCGTTGTTTACAACATCAATGTATGCCGATATAGCACCAGTAAGTGCGTTTTCTAAGGAGTCTCCTACATACGATGATGCTGTGCTGGCGATTTTTCTATGGGCCTCATTCATTGGTTGCCTTCTGATATCTGTTGAAATGGTGCATTCATAGCCACCATCAACCCTTTGAATAGACATTAATAATCGGGGATTAAGTGATTCCGCCAATTTTTTGGCCCACGATTCCATGATCAGTTCTGCTTCTGCCCATAGTGGGCCAACCGTAGCCGCCTGATATCTCGCCATGTTAGTGCGAGAAGTCGTCAAGCGTATGAGTGTTTGCGTTCGAAACGAAATCATAGTATGAGTGCTTTATGCTTTCTTCATCTAATTTCATCAGAAGCTCATCTAACATACCATTGTCGGAAGTGATTATCCTTTCTTTTGTGTTCCATTCTACATCTGTAGTTGGTTTGAACTCTTTGGTGTTTTTCTTGGATTTACGACATATCGGCAAAATTGGTCTTTTGTATTTCGACCAGTGCCTTTCCATGCCGTCTTCCTCGATGTCGGCAAGCCTTTTCTCATAAGATTCCATTGTAAGACCAAAGTTCCATCCCGCTTCGGTTATTCGTTTTGTCTTGCTTCCTGGTATTGGACTTAGCCAACAATCAAACCAATAGCCACCACCCCAAAAAATGTCGCAATAGTCACATTTGCTTGCGCCTTGTCCGTGTTTTCGGCAATTACAACCATCGAAAATTCCGTAATCTGAATTGTCTTCGAATATCTCCATCACGGTTTTGTCCATATAATGCCCATCACCAAATGTCATCACATCTTCCAGTAATTCCATTATTTCTGCCATCATCGAGTCACTGTCGCTCAATGTAGCCATGTCGAAGTTGTGATTCATTTGCTCGGCCAATTCTTCTTTGTCATCCATCATAAAGCTGAATATCTGTTTAATGTTGGTTCGGTCGTGATGGTCTAAATATCTCAACATATTCCCACATGCTTCTTCGTAATATGAAAAAGACTCATCATCGAAATTTTTTGTGGGAAATATCACTTCATAATTGTGAAGCAAAAATCTACTTCTATCAAAGTAAAAATTGACTTCCTCATCCGACATCAGACGAAAATCATACGGTGGGTTTCTACTCTTCATGTAAAATGAGTAATAATTGAAACAATCATCACAACAATATTCGCTTAAATTACTAATTGTTGCTACAATATCGACGCCATAAAAACGCCCTATCTCATTAACAATTTCTTCATATTTCACAAACGAAAATTCTACTGGTTGATTATGACAAATACTGTATGAAGGCATATAACCTACGGTTTTGCTAAAACTCTCTCTGCATTCTGGACCAAGCCCATAAATGAGTGATAACTTATCACTCATTGGCTTGGCGCATTTTTCACAGTTTTGCATGATCAGGAGATTTTCTCAATGAATCCGTTTTCCACTAGGTAATCAAGTTCAAATGAACCCAATATCTCTTGTCTTAGTTCTTTCACACCCATATTCATAAAATCCTTTGTAGGCTTGTAACCTGAATCAATTAGCGATTCTCCGTTCCTTAAGACTCTGTGTAGTTCTATTCCATGTGGGAATTGCTTGTTATATTCCTCCATATTGTAGGTTCCTTCTTGTGGCTCCCATCCTAATTCATAGCAATAGCATGGAGTTCCTACGACTTCTATTTTTTTTCCGTCTGTAGTTTCAACCTCAGAGGACATGAATCTTTCACTTTCCATATAATCTTTCGAGAATATCTCATATCCCCATTCATCGTCTTCTTCTATGAAAGTCCATTCATCTGCGTAACTATCCTCATATAATCTCCATTTTTGGAGTTCGATGTAGTCAAGTAGCTGTTCTCTATCAAGAAGTGGACATTCCCACCCATTCCAGGTATTGTGTCGTGTTCTTGGTTCATCTTCACCTCGGCTAATGTAGCCCATCAGGTTAGTGCCTCCGCAATGCAGTTTTACTGGCCTGTATCTTCTCTCTCTCTTGGTCTCGCTCTCGCTTGACATGATCAGAGTCTCGCATTTACAGCAAGGAAAATATCAATTCAAAATCTTCTGATACGGTTGATTCTCGTATCGAATCTAAATGACCTCGTATTCTTTTGATTGCTGCGCTGTTTCTCCAGCCTTGCTCGCTGTTCAACTCGTGCTGTTGAATCAAAGCCTTACCTAGTCCTTCTGGATCGTCTTCGTATGTCCTAATCCACTCGGCATCTTTCTCCTGGACATATAGATTGTGAATCTGTCGTGCTCGTGAGCCTTCTGTTCCCGTTCTATTTACTCCCCGTAGGGCTTCAATAAGACTACGGTAGTCGTTTCCGGCTAGATTCCTACCTAAAGGGTAGTTCTCGTCTTCTAAGCACTCTCTAAGGTAATTTTCGACCCATTCTTTCTCAAGATTGTTTTTCTTATCTCCACAATGGATATATTGTCTCCTTTCCGGGCAAAATAACGCCCATTGATATGCGTTCAGCCTCCAGCTTGTTGCGTCTGTAAATTTAGTGCCGAGAAGTGCCGCTTCTGGAGCAGCACTCATTCCCCCAGCACCAAGTAGAAATGAATCAAATTCATGCTTTCTCATAACAGACATCATTTCTCTAATTGTTTTCCACAATATGCTTCTACTAACTATTTTGTGTCCTGTTTGACCTAACACTCTTGGCGTAGATTGGGCCAAGTTAGACCCCACTGCTACTGTTTCTTTGTCCTTTAGACCATACATTTCAATATGATTTTCAAATTCCTCTGTATTTGTTCCATGTATTACTGGAATTGTCTGGGGGATTTCTGATTTCATGAGATTATACCAATCTACAGACTTTTGCTGTCGATATCTAATCTCTTCGTCAGAAAGACCCATATTTCTTGGTATAGGAAAATCGGCTGACAAAATAATGTCGTGGTCGTAGTAACCAACTAATTTGTGCTGTCTGATGAGCCTATCTAAATCAAAACTCTTTGCGAGTTGTGGCTTCATTAACAAAGCAAATCCACCAGAATCCTTCGCTACTTTGATTGAGCGTTCAAATGTTTTATTGTGCCAATCGGCAATATTATTGCCGCCTATCGTCACTAAAACTGATTCTGTGTGATTGGAAAGGTTCCAATCATCATTAATCAATTGCCATTGCTCACTTGCAAAATTGCGGTAATCTCTCTCAGTCTCGCTCTCGCTTAACATGATCAGGCTCAATCGAGTTCGATAATTCTCAAGCGCCTACAATAAACAACCCATCTTTCGTTGTATAACTTGTATTCGCCTTTCTTCCATTCTTCGATTTCTTTTTTGGTTGGTTCCATCCAACCTCCGTTCTGTTTATCGCTATGGTCTGCTACTTGTCTATCTGTTTCTAGTGTCCATCTGGTTCCATTGAAATAGATATTCCAATGTGTAGGGTCGCTAGAAAGAGCCCAGTCCTTCGAGAATTCGTTTATCACATCCTCAAAACTTCTGTATCTTCCTGTTGCTCCACCATTCATTCCGGCCCCAGTATAGCCTAGTTCTCCTTTTTCATACGAATCCTCGTATATCTCGCATACCCAGCTTCTCACTTCAACGAATGCGTGACCGCAATCGTTTTCGTCATATTTTGTATCTTTCAAGCCTTCATTGGCTTCTTCTAAGGTATATTCTCCTTTTTCTGTCATCAAATATCCTCTCCTGCCAACAGTCTTTCTCCAGCGGGTGCTTCCGGCAATCTGAATATTCTAGTTGCCATCCAATAACAAAATCTCTCAAAATAGTTTGCTATTCTCTCTCTCATAGTCTTGCTAACGCTTGACATGATCAGGTCAGTCACCAATTC